>CANIFK010000064.1 GCA_947466555.1 Acidobacteriota bacterium
GCCTCCTCCGCTGCTCGCTCGACCAATCCGAAGCCGATATCCGCCACTGGACCGCCAGCCTGACGAACGAACAAATCTGGCAAACCCACTCGACAGCCGGCTCCATCGGCTTCCAACTCCGCCACCTCGCCGGCTCCGTCGACCGCCTCATCACCTACGCCACCGGCCAGCCCCTGACCACCGAACAACTCCAGTTCCTCAAAGCCGAAGCCACCCCCGGAGCCACCAAGGAAGAACTGATAGACGCCCTCGAAGCAGCCTACGAAACCGCCCACCAATTCACCCAGCACGCCAAAGACTTCGAAGCCCCCCGCTACATCGGCCGCCAGCGCCTCGAAACCCCGCTAGGCGTCCTGCTCGCCCACATCGCCGAGCACACCCAACGCCATACCGGTCAATTGATCGTTCTCTGCAAATTCGCCTATAGCTCCGATAGGTAAATCGATCACCCCCGCCCGTGCATCAAAGGGAAAATAGAGACGATGGATCTGCACCAGCTTCGCTACTTTCTCACCCTCGCCCGCACCGGTAGTTTCGTCCGCGCCGCCGAAGAGGAAAACGTCGCCCAGCCATCGCTCTCCCAGCAGATCAAGAAGCTCGAAACCTCCTTGGGCGTCCCGCTCTTCGACCGCCTCGGCCGCTGCGTTCGACTCACCCATTACGGCGAAGCCCTCGTCCCCCGCGCCGAAGACATCCTCCGCACCGTCGGCGAAACGAAGAAGGAGATGGCCAGCCTCCAATGCCCCGACAGCGGCAAACTCGCCGTCGGCGTCATCCCCACCATCCTCCCCTACGCCATGGCCCGCCCCATGGCCGCCTTCCGCGACGCCGCCCCGCAGGTCCAGCTCGACATCCAGGAAGGCACCACCGAGCAACTCCTCAACCGCCTTCGTCTAGGCAAGCTCGACATCGCCATCCTCGCCCTTCCCATCAAGCAACCCGAGATCGTCTGCGCCGAACTCTTCCGTGAACCCCTGCTCGTCGCCGTCCCCGAAACCCATCCGCTGGCGGGCCGTCCCAGCCTCGCCGTCCCCCAGCTCCTCTCCGAGCGCATGCTCCTCCTCCGCGAAGGCCACTGCCTCCGCGACGACGTGCTGACAGTCTGCAACCGCGCCAACGTCCAGTTCCAACAGGTCTTCGAGAGCGACCACCTGGCGTCGATCTTCTCGCTAGTCGCCAACGGCTTCGGCATCAGCATCGTACCCGCCCTCGCCGCCGCCGAAGCCCGCGGCTGCGCCCTCATCCCCCTGGCCCCCGCGGGCGTCCGCAAGATCGGCTACGCCCAAGTCCGAGGCCACCACGCCCTGCCAGTCCAGAAGCGCTTCATCGCCTTCCTGAAATCCACCGCCTGGCTCCCCGCCAGTTTATAGTCCGTCGTCCGGAGCCTCACCCAACGTCACGGTGACCTTCATGCTCCGGCCGTTCCGGAACACGGTCAGCTCCATGACATCCCCAGCCCGTTTCTTCGCCAGCGCCGTCGCAATCGCGTCCCGAGTCTCGCACGGCCGGCCATCGATCGCCATGATCAAATCGCCGCCCACGCCCACTTCGTAGTTCCCGATAATGGCAAACTCGCGAGGCCCTTTAATCCCGGCCCGCTCCGCCGCCGTCCCGCGCTGCACGCTCTGCACCAGCAACCCGCCATCGGCCGGCAGCCGCAGCGCCTGCGCCCACTCGCCCTGCACCAGAATCGTCTGCACACCAAAGAACGGACGCTTAAAGCTCTTCCCCGCCCTGTAGTCGGTCAGCATCGTCTTCGCCTTGGCGATCGGCATCGCAAAGCCAATCCCAATGTTCCCATTCGGCCCGTAGATCGCCGTATTAATCCCGATCACCGAGCCCTGCGAGTCCAGCAGCGGCCCGCCCGAATTGCCCGGGTTAATCGCCGCATCGGTCTGCACCATGCCTTCCAATTCGCGGTTGCCCTCGTCCCGAATCGTCCGGTTCAGACTGCTGATGATCCCGGTCGTTAACGTCCCGTCCAACCCGAACGGATTGCCAATCGCGAGCACCTTCTGCCCCACCTGCAGATTGTCCGATTCGCCCAGCCGCAAGAATGGCAGCTTCTTCCGCGGCGCAATCCGCAACAAGCCCAGATCGTTCCCCGGATCCTTCGCCAGCACCTCGGCGTCGTACTTGGTCTGATCGCTGAACGTGACCACAATCTTCTGCCCGCCGGCCAGCACGTGGTTGTTGGTGAGGATGAGCCCCTTCTCCCCGTCAATCACGAACCCGGACCCCGTCTCGCGGCTCGGAATCAGCTCCGAAAACCACCCCCGCCGGTACACCGTGCTCGAGATGTTCACCGTCGCCGATCGGGCCTGCTTGTAGATGTCGATGTTGTTGAGCTCATCGGAACTCAACCCCGCCCCGCTGACCTTCGCCTCCTGGAACAACGGCGTGTCCCGCAGGCTCCCCGACGCCGGCAGAAACCGGTTCTTCGCCACGGTCGTCAGGTATACAAACGCGCCGGCGAACAGCCCGGCCATGATGAGATAACGGAAGCGCTTCATAGGCCTCTGAGTTGATTATAAACGTCCACGGTTTGCCGCCGCGCGTCGTCGAACGACACCGACGTATCTATGACGTAATCAGCGACCTTTCGTTTCTCGTCGTCCGAAAACTGCCGCGCCAATCGCGCCTCGGTCTCCTCCCGCGTCCACCCGCTCCGGACCATCGCCCGCGTCACCTGCAACTCCCGCCCACACACGGTCACGACGACCTTGTCGAACCGCCGCCAGGCGCCCGTCTCCACGTAGATCGCGGCTTCGCAGATGACGATCGCGCCCGGATCGGCCGCCGCGATCCCAGCCACGCGCTCCTGCCGCAGCGCCTCCACCGCCGGGTGGACGATGGCATTCAGAGCCTCCAACTTGGCCGCATCCGGGAACACGATGGCACCCAGACGGCGCCGGTCGATGCAGCCATCCGCGCCCAGAATACCCTCTCCGAACAGCGCGACCACCGGCCCAAACGCCGCCCCGCCGGGGAGCAGCGTCTCGTGCCCCAGCCGGTCGGCCTCCAACCGGTAACAGCCCAGTTCTTCGAAGACGGAGCCGACGAAGCCCTTCCCCGTCGCCATCCCGCCCGTCAGCGCCACCTGCAGCATCAGGCCTGGCGGCGCTCCGCCGCCTCCACCGTGTTCACCATCAGCATGGCGATCGTCAACGGCCCAACGCCACCGGGGACCGGGGTCCAATGGCTCGACAGCTCCGCGGCGTCGTAGGGGTGCATATCGCCCACCAGCACGCTGCCCCGCTTGTCGAACGCCACCACCTTGTCGCTGCCCTCGCCGAAGATCCGGACCACGTCCTCCCGCTTATCCAGCCGGTTGATCCCCACATCGATCATCACCGCGCCCGGCTTCATGTGCGCCCGCGTCAGCATCGCCGGCCGGCCAATCGCGCCTACCAGAATATCGGCCCGCTGGCACTCCGCCGCCAGGTCCGCCGTTCGCGAATGGCACACCGTCACCGTCGCATGGGCATGCAGCAGCAGCATCGCCATCGGCTTACCGACGATGTCGCTCCGGCCCACCACCACCGCATGCTTCCCGGCCACCGGAATCCCGGCCCGCCGCAGCAGTTCCATCACCCCCGAAGGGGTACACGGCCGCGGGCTCGGCCGGCCAATCGAGAGGTTCCCGACGTTGGTCGGATGAAAGCCATCGACGTCCTTCTCGGGCGAGATCGCGTCCAGCACCCGCTGGGTGTCCACGTGCTTCGGCAAGGGCATCTGCACCAGGATCCCGTCGATCTCCGGCCGCGTGTTCAGCTCCTGCACGATGGCCAGCAGCGCTTCGGTCGAGATGTCCGCAGGCGGCGTCAACTTCTCGCTCACCATGCCCAGTTCCGCGCAGGTCTTCACCTTGCTGCCCACGTACACTTCGCTCGCCGGATCGTTGCCAACCAACACTACGGCCAAGCCGGGCTTCCGCGAGAGCTGAGCGATCCGTGGCTTCAGCTCCTCCAGAATTTCATCGCGTACCCGCTTGCCGTCCAAAATTTGCGCCATGACTCCATTATCATCTGGTCTCTACGCCGTAGGATATGCTGGGGAAACTCTATGACGATCAGTTGCCTCCTAGTGCTCTCCCGGCAGCTGGGCTCGGTGCCCGCGGCGATCCGCCAGTTCGAGGAGCAGGACTACCCGGAGCGGGAATTGGTGATCCTGGATGCGCACTCGCTGGCCGGGTTGGTGGACATCCCGGCGTCGGACCGGATCCGGCTGCTGCAGTTACCGGTGGGGATGAACCGGGAGGCCCAGTTGCGGTTCGCGGCTCAGAACACCGAGGGCGACCTGATCTGCGAGTGGGAGGCCGCGGCGTGGCAGGCGCCGGGGCGGCTGGCGGCGCAGAAGCGGAAGACGCGGACGGCCACCGTATTGGACACGGCGCCGGGCACGCGGATGTGGCGGCGGGAGGCGATGGACGCGGTCCCGGTCCCGATCCCTGGGACCAAGCTGTTCCGGGCGGGGGAGGTTCCACGAGAGGGGCGGACGCCTCTGGTGAGCTGCGTGATGCCGACGCGGAACCGGCGGTGGGCGGTGCCGCTGGCGCTGGCCTGGTTCGCGGCGCAGGACTATCCGTCCAAGGAACTGCTGGTGATCGACGACGGTGAGATGCCGGTGGAGGACCTGGTTCAGGGACACCCCAATGTCCGGTATCTGCGGCCGAATGCGCGGCTCTCCGTGGGGGCGAAGCGGAACCTGGGTTGCCGGCAGGCGCGGGGCGAGTTCGTGGCCCATTGGGACGACGACGACTGGATGGCGCCGGGGCGACTGTCCTATCAGGTGGGTTCGTTATTGGACTCCGAGGCCGACCTGTGCGGCGTGGAGCAGATGCTCTACTGGGAGCCTTTGCAGGGGCAGGCGTGGCGGTATGTCTACCCGGCCGACCAGCCGCGGTGGGTGGCGGGCGGTTCGTTTTTGTACCGGCACTCGGCTTGGGAGAAGCAGCCGTTTGAGGATGTGAACGTCGGCGAGGACAATCGGTTCGTTTGGGCACTGCCGCCGGAGCGGGTGCTGCCGTTGCCGGAGTTCGACTTCTACGTGGCGCTGCTGCATGCGGGGAACACGAGCCTCAAAATGATTGAGCCAACGCGGTGGGCTCCGGCCGATCCGGGGGCGGTCACGAGGCTGATGGGCGCGGCGGCAGCGCGGTTCCGGGAGGCGCTGCCGGCGCAGGAGTCTGCCCGGAAGACGACGTATCAGCCGCCGGAGGCGCCGTTGCGGCCGGGGGCCTCCAAGGAGCCGCCGCGGTTCCCGGTGGCGGCGGTTCCGTCGTTCACGCTGGCGCGAGCCGAGCACTTGGCGCTGCCGGAGTTCGCGGCGTTCAACAACGCCGTCACGCTACCGCACATGCGGCAGTGGGAGTTGCCCTTTGCGCTGTTCCAGGCGCGGCTGGGGGAGGAGATGACCGTGCTCGACTGCACGATCAACCCGACCTGCCTGGGCGAGGCGATTGAGCAGTTGTACCCGCGGGTGATCTACCACCACTGGCAGCCGCTGCCGAACGGGCGGCTCAGCCTACCGCAGGGGCAGGCCTTTGACCGTGTGTTCTGCATCAACACGCTGGAGCATCTGTTGGCCCCGGAGCGGGAGCAGCTGATGGCGGCGATGGCGGCGCTGTTGAAGCCGGGCGGGCTGCTGATCTGTACGGTGGACCAGTACTTTGCTTCCTCCTGGAAAGACCCTGCGTGGCTGGGGACCGGGCTGTTGCGGGCTGATGGGGCCGAGGTGCCGAACGGGTTCAACCGGGTCGACCCGGGGGAGCTGGCAGCGCTGGGGGCACGGCATGGGCTACGCGCGGATGGCGTGCCGCCGGGGAAGGCTCGGGAGCGGGATGCGGGGTTGTTCCTGAACCCGGCTCCGTTCGGGCATGGGTCGCTGGGGGCGGTGCTGCGGAAGGGGCGGGCGGTGAAGTTCGCCGGGGCGCGGAAGGTTGTCTTGGCGCTGTTGAGTTGGAACACGCGGGACATAACGTTGGAGGCGCTGGCGGCGTTGGAGACCGAGGCGCGGATGTTGGCGCGGTTGGGGCATGAGTCGGCGATTTGCGTGGTGGATAACGGGTCGACGGACGGGGCGTCGGAAGCGTTGCGGAAGCGGAAGATCGGGGTGCCGCACCGGGTGATCCGGAACAGAACGAACCTGGGGAATTCAACGGCGCGGAACCAGATGATCGATTACGCCTTGGCCGAAGGCGCCGATTACCTGTTCTTCTGCGACGGGGACATTGAGCCGGTTCCTTTTTCGACCTTCGTGATGCTGCGGTACATGGAGGCGGCGGGGGCGCGTCTGGGGTGTTTTGGGGCTTACAGTTTCCAGTGCACGCCGGACCGGCAGCGGACGACGCCGTTCCTGTTCAGCCTCGCGGGGTGCCCGTTGCAGTCGTCGTCGGTGTTGGCTTGGACGCAGTATGGGATGTTCCGGTGCCGGATGTTCCGGGACGGAGTTCGCTTTGAGGAGAGCGGGCCGTTTGGGGAGCCGGGGCATGGGCTGGAGGACGTCGATTTGGCGTTTCAGATGAATGCTTTGGGGTATGAGAATCAGTATTTTTCGGGGATGTGTTACTTACACCGGAACTTATCCTCTTCTGTGGGTATTTTGCGGGAGCAGGGAGTGAATCCGACGGCGGCTTATTATGCGCGGCGGGATTATATGGTTAGTAAGTGGGAGAATAACCCGGCGGCGGCGCAGTCGTTGAGTTGGCTGCGGCATGCCCGGCCGCCTTGGCCCGGGGAGACGCGGCCGGTGTTGCGTTATAAGCCGGGCGGGCCTGAGTTGGCGGCTCCGCCGGCGGCTGCGGCGTTGGCCGAGGCGGCGGCTAGCGATATGCTGGATCGGGTTGAATTGGAGGCGATTGGGTGGTTGTTGGGGACGTTTGATTGGGCGGCTTCGCCTTCGGCGATTGTGGTTGAGATTGGGGCTTATGTGGGGCGGACTACCGTCTTTATGGCCCGGTTGTTGGGGTTGTTTGGGGTTGCGCCGAAGATTGTTTCGATTGACCCGTTTGAGCGGTGTACGCCGGATAACTATAACCCACAGGGGAGTTACTCGCGGTATATGGCTCATCTGCGGGAGAACGGCGTGGACCGGCAGTGTATGGCTCTGGCGGCTTATTCGGAAGATGCCGCGGTGGCGGTGCCGGCTTCGATTGGGGTGTTAGTGATTGACGGGTGGCATTATTACGACACGGTTCGTTCGGATTTGGCTTTGTATTTGCCGAAGGTGGTGGCGGGCGGGTTCGTTTTTGTGGATGATTATGGGCCGGCTTATCCGGATGTGGTGCGGGCGGTGGATGAGTTTTTGGCGGTGGATACGGAGTTTGAGGTGCTGGCGAAGGAGTATTACGTGGTTTTGCGGCGGCGGTAGGTTGGGGTGCTTCCCATAGGCTCCAACTTTAGACTTGGATCGTTCCGCCGTACCCTTTACTGGCCCCCAATCCTTCGCCAAATCCACTCGAAGGGCCCGTGCGCAAACCGTTGCAACCACCAACGAGACCACAAGACTTGAGCGGCGAAGATTGCGAGGCTCACAGCGGCTCCAAACAGGTGGCTGTGCTTTCCCTGCATCCCCCCAAAGAGAGGATCGAACAACATGCGCAGGATGACCCATTGAGTCAAGAAGTTCGTCAGAGCCATACGCCCGGCGGGAGCAAGCCAAGTGAGTTGTCCGGCCAGCCTGAAGACCGACGCAGCGTAGCCGATTGCCATGGCGTCGTTGCTGAGCAACATTACGAAAGCGGCCCACTGCTTTCGAAACTAGTCCGCCGTTCGATACGCTCAGGCCCAGGAACTGCGGCAAGACTGTACCAGTGAAGCCGAGCGCGAGGCCGAGCCACATCGCATACTTTAGCCACCGCTCCTCTGATGGCGATGTCCAGGATTCAAGTACGTTTGACTTAGCTACGTAGAGTCCGAAGATGAACATGACTAGAACTTCGTTCATACGCATTAGATAGTAGGCTGGCGACGATAAGCCGAGGAGAGTACCGGCAACGTTCGACCGCACCGAATCGAGAAAAGTCGCCCGCCCGCCAACGCCGTGGAGTGAGATGCCGAAGGCTTCGCACAGTGGCCGATCGAACGATGCAAGTATCAAGAAAAAGGCCGCCAGAAAAAGGAGCCTCCGTTGGGATGCGTGTCGAAACAAATAGACCACGCAGCCGAGGATGGAGTAGCGAACGAGGATCTGGTTTCCATCAAAAAGGATCAACAGCACGAGCCCAAACAGGAACAACCCAGCCATCCGTCTGAGATGGCGCGTCCAGGTCAGCCCATTGACTAGCTGAATGCCGATCCCGATGCCAAAGAGCAAAGAGAATACCGGCCAGAACTTGTTTGAGAAGAGCAATTCCTTCGCTACCCTGACGGCGATATCCGCCTGAGTAGGGCGAGCGCCAAGATAGCCAGAGACATTGACGGCGAGGACACCAAAAAGAGCGAACCCTCGAACAACGTCCAGCGCGAGAATTCGCCTGGGGTTGCTCGAAGGGTTCATTCAACAAGTAGACACTATTTCCGGCGAGAAGTTCCTTGGGTTGCATCCCACTGCCAACAGAGGAGGCAGGAGCGGCCGGGAATTCCTGCCGATCACGTTTCTGGGCGCTGGGAACTTTCTGCATTCGGATGGTGTCAACATTGCCACATGAGGTTCCGGCCGTGTGTTCTGATGATCCCCATCCTCAGCGTCCTACACGCACAACAACATCCTTCCGTGATCGATGCGGTCGGGCGCGAAGCCTGGCATGTACGCGTGCCTTGCGTGCGGCGCCGATGTAGTGAAACTGCTGTTGGATTGAGGAACTGACGTGACCTTACACGCCGACGGCGGCAGGAAGACACGATTCATGGACCACGGACAGACGGCTCTGACAATCGGTGCAAGCTGTTTCATTGCCAGGCGGAGGGCCAGCGTCGTGCCTGAGCGAGGCATGCCGGAGAACTATGTTCAAAAGGAGCTTGCCGCTCCGCTCGAAATTGTCAGGAATTTGATTCGTCGCGGTGCGAGCGTCACTGGATCGGATGCTGATGGCGTACTCCGCTCATTTGGCCGAAACGCTCGGGCAGGTCAGGCCGAACAGTTTGTGATGTCAGGTGGCATTGAATATGCCAATCATCGATTGCATCTGGGGAGAACGACGCAGCGAAAAGGTGACCAGATGGAAATGACAGATTGCGGGCTTGGCGGCGTCACTCCGGTGTGGCGCCGCGTGTAAAGGGGATTACCCTCGTCTTTTCCGTGGCATTTTTGCTCGCGGGGTGGATCCTGACTATCGAGGGGCATTTCGTCCGCCGGCATGTCCGGATCGACGCGCATCGCGCGACTGAGGTGGCCAACAAGTTTGATTCATCCTGGCAAGACGTGGCGATTCTGGCGTCGGATCGAGTGTCATTGCAGGGCTGGCTTTTCACGCCGCGCCTCCGGAATGGCCGGGCTATTTTGTTCGTTCACGGACGGGGCGGAACCCGGCAGCACATGCTCCACAGCGCCGAAGCATTCCTGGGGGCCGGATACACATGCCTTCTCATTGATCAGCGCGGCAGTGGCGGTTCGGGTGGCGTTTTCTCGTACGGCGTGCATGAACCGTATGACCTGGCGAACTGGGCCCGCTGGCTACGCGCGCGCCCGTGGATTTCGTTCGTATACGGGCATGGAGGGTCGCAGGGCGCTACAACGTTGATCCAGAGTTTAGGTGCCGATTCACCGTTGGACGGATTAGCCGTCGTAAGCGCGGGACTCGGCATAATCAGCCATCCTTACGACTTTGTTGGCACCCAGTTGGGCGTTTCCGAACGGACGGCGCAATGGATCTCGTGGCCGCTGATTGAGCCGACCTTTGCTTGGATACAGCGAAGGCACGGCTTCAATCTGAGGCAGTCCGTTTCCGGTCTTGACGCAATTCGCTCGACGGCGGTGCCTGTCCTGATTATCAAGGGCGCGGAGGATCGGAACACTCCATTGAGCGGCGCGATGCAACTGCGGGATGCAAATCCGGGTAAGGTCGACCTGATCGTGATTCCACATGCCGATCACGAGTGGTTCTCCAATGGCAAACCGGAAGTCATTGGGCGAACTCTCGCCTGGTTCGAGGCGCACGGGCCTGCGTTGCACAGCCATTGATACGAATCGGCATGAAAGCCTGCCGATGCCTCCGCTGTTCGTGGACGCTGGTGCGGTAGCCCATAAGCGTTTCCCATTTCCACTGGCCAAGGTTAACGCTTATGGGGAGCGGGCGGTGCTCACTTTTCGCGCTTTGCTGACTTCGCTTCTCGCCTTTTTCGGCGGCGGGGGCGGGCGTGGGTTGTTTTTTGGGGACACGCTGAAGCATGTCCCCGGAGGGGGGTCCTGCTGCGTGGGTGGTTACTTGCCCACACCTTGTAAGCAGTGGAGGGCGGTTTTGGAGGTTACCAGCAGGTGGCCGGACTCATTTAGAATCGGTGGGCTGGTTAGGGTTTCGTTGGGGAAACAATGGACTTTGCGGCGGTCGCCTTTGGCGTCATAAGCTACGACGCAGGCGCCTTCGGACACCAGGAGTTGGCCGTCTCCGGAGATGGCGGCGCCTCCTACTGCTCCCTCCGCGGTGCGGCTCCAGCGGAGCTTTCCGTTTTCGCCGACGGCGTAGATCTGCGGGCCGGCCAGTTGGTAGACAGTGTGGTCGTAACCGACGATCGGCGGGGTTTCCAGTACAATTCCGGGGCCGGGGAGGGTGAAGTCATAGGCGATTTCGCCCTTCGGGCTGATCTTCCAGACGTGGTTCGTTCCACCTGCCGCCACCGCCATGTAGGTGTTGCCGGCTTCGTCGAGGGAGAGGCCTTGGGGATCGAAGTTGCCTTCGAGGATCTCGGTGACTTGGAGGTCCCAGGTCATGCGGTAGAACTCGTTCCTGGCCGCGGCTACGATGGTCGGGCCGGCGGTTGCCATTTGTACGCCGAGCTCCTTGATGTACAGCTCACCGACCTGGCTGCTGCTGGATAGAAAGCCGAAACTATCCGCCTTCGGAGGCATGCCGAGATCGATGATTTCGACGCGGGAGTTCTCCGCCTTTTTGCGCCCGTGGGGGTCGAGGGCTCGCTCCCAGCCTAGGATGAGAAGCCGGCCGCCGTGGCGGGTTAGGAAGGCCCTCGTATACACATCGCCTTGGCCGGGGAGGTACTTGAAAAGCTCCTTGCCGTCGGCCAGGCGGCGCACGGAGAGATGGGCGGAGGTGTAGTGGGTGATGAAGCCTTTGAGCGCTTGATCGATGACGATGGGGCCGCCGCCGAGACGGTCGTTGGAGATTGAACGGCCGGTGGCCGCGTCGACCAGGTGCCACTGGCGGCCGTGGACGATGGCGCGGTCGCCAATGGCGAGAACGAACCGGGCTGGCATGGCGGGATCGAGGGGCAGGTTCCAGAGGGGCTTCCATTCGTTCGTGCCGAGGGCGGCGGGGAGGCGGGAGTTCTGGCTTTCGTTGGCGAAGGGACGGGTGTAGCCGGGACCGGCGACGGGGGTGGCGGATGGCGTCGCGACGGGGGAGCCGGGACGAAGCGGATGGCGGGGGGCGTTGATGGGAGATTTGGTCAGGCCATGGATGTTGGTGAGCTGGATCATCTTCTTGGCTCCTGCGGATTCTTTGGCGACGGTGGACTGCGCGCCGGCGTCGCAAGCGGCGAGGAAGAGGGCGCAGGCGGCGAGGGCCGCGCGGGCCGGGCAGGTCATGGTAGCGGGTGCACCGTCGCACCCGGAATGAGGCGTTGGACGATGGGGACCCAGTCGGCGGCGGTGACGGCGGTGGGACTGGGGGAGACGGCGGAGAGATCCTTATCCGTCCCGAAGATCATAGAGGGGAAATGACGGATGAAGAGTCCGTCCATGTTGGCGTTGGAGCCGGCGAGGTTGATGTCGAGTATCTCCGGGCTGGCGACTTGCCAGGCGGCGGAGGCGGGGGCGATCGTCAAGTCGACATTGACCTGGTAGTCGTAGCCGAAGCGGCCAATCATTTTCAAGGCGTTTTCCTGATCGCCGTCCTTGGGGGGCGGGCTGGGATCGTTGGGGTAATTGAAGACGGCGGACTGGGGCACGGCCTGAATGAGGCACCGGCGGAAGGTGACGGTTTGGGCACCGAGATTGAGAGAGCCGGCGGCGTACCACTTGTTGTTCATGATGAGGCGGACCGCGGCATTGGCGCGGGCGAGGAGGTCCTGCCGGACGGTTGTCTCGATACCAAGATCCGGGGAATCGGGAAGGAAGAAGGCGATTTTGACGTCGATGACGAGGATGCCATCGAATGGGCCGTTGGGCGGGCCGCCACCGAGGAGGCGCTGGCTGTAGTGATCCTTGCCGAGGGCGTAGAGGTACATGTCGAACGAGCGGGCCTTATTGGCGCGGGCGTGGACGGACTGGGCGACGGGCCAGCAGTAGTGGGTACGGCCGGCGGCGGCCTGGGCGTGTTCGGGGAGGAAGTAATCGGGATAGTCGGGGCCGAGGGCGACCTGCATGTTCTGGCCCGTGATTTGGCGGACGAACTCGGCGTTGTGCCAGAAGTAGCGGTTCCGCATGAATTTGTTGCCGTTCATCATGCCGGAATCGGGGCGGGAGAAGCGGTCGGTTTCGTCGCGGCCGTCGGGTTCGTAGGGATCGCCGGGGGTATTCCAGCCGAAGCTCATATGGTCGTAGGAGCCGGCGTTCCAACGTTCGTTGTATTCGTCGGGGAGGCCACTCATGTGTCCGGTTTCGTGGGCGGAGGTGAACCAGAGCTGCATGGAGGGATTGGGGTTGGCGGCCGATTCGGTTTGGAAGTTGGTGTTGCCGGAGTCGCCGTTGCCGAGTTGACTGCCGCGGTTGTCGCGGCCGCCGGTGGAGATCTGGAGGGCGAA
>CANIFK010000065.1 GCA_947466555.1 Acidobacteriota bacterium
ATCCCCGGCGCGACCTTCCCGGCGATTTTCGCCATGATCGCCCGCCGCCACATGCACCAGTACGGAACGACGCGCGAGCATCTGGCCCACGTTGCCGTGAAGAATCATGCCAACGGCGCCACTAACCCGTACGCGCATCTGAAGAAGATCATCACGCTGGAGCAGGCGCTGGCGGGGAAGCCGATCGCCGAACCGCTGACGCTCTATGACTGCTCACTGGTCAGCGATGGCGCCGCGGCGGTTGTCATCAGTTCCCGGCCGGGCATTGTCAAAGTTCTGGCGTGTGCGCAGACTTCGGATCAAGTCGCGCTGGCCGACAAGACCGATATCACGCATCTGCCGTCTGTGCAATCGGCCGCGCGCCAGGCCTACGCCATGGCCGGGCTCACGCCGCGCGACATCGATTTCGCTGAGGTCCACGACTGTTTCACCATCGCCGAAATTCTCGCCGTCGAGGAACTGGGCTTCTGTAAGAAGGGCGAGGGCGGCCCGTGGAGCCAGGCGCAAGCGATCCCTATTAACCGCAGCGGCGGATTGAAGAGCAAGGGCCATCCCGTCGGCGCGACGGGCGTTGCGCAGATTGCCGACGTCACGCTGCAGATCCGCGGGCAGGCTACGGGCTGGCAACTTGCGAAAGTCGACATCGGACTGGCGCAAAATCTCGGTGGCTCCGGCGCGACAAGCGTCGTCACGATTCTGGGAAAGGGAAATTGATATGACCGTCTACTCGGAAACTCTCGTGTGGTCGCCTCCGGCTGAGCTGGCCTCGCTGGCACCGTATCAACTTCTGCTAGTCGATCAGCCCGAGGGTCCGCGCCTGCTCGGGCGCGCCGTCCCGGGCACGCGCCTCGAAATTGGCGACAATGTAGCGATTGACTCTGTCGTCGACGGAGTGCACCTCTTCCGGAAAAACTCATGAAACTCGCCTCGCGGATGGACCGCATCTTAATCGAAACCGCCTTCGAAGTATTGGTGAAGGCCCGCGCCCTGGAAGCGCAAGGAAAGAGCGTTGTTCACCTGGAGATCGGCGAGCCGGATTTCGAAACGCCGCCCCACGTTATCGCCGCCGCCAAACAGGCGCTGGACGAAGGCTGGACGCACTACGGCCCCACGCAGGGCTACCCCGACTTCCGCCAGGCCATCGCCAATCACGTCAACGAAACGCGCGGCATTCACGCGGGCCCGGAGCATGTCTGCGTTGTGCCCGGCGGCAAGCCGATTCTGTTCTTCCCGATGATGGCGCTGCTGGAAGAGGGCGACGAGGTGATCTACCCGAACCCCGGGTTTCCGATCTATGAGTCGATGATCCGATTCCTGGGTGCAACGCCGGTGCCGATGCCGCTGGTGGAAGACCGTGGCTTCAGCTTCGACCTCGATCGCTTCAAAGATTCGCTCACCGACAAGACCAAGATGGTGATCCTCAATTCGCCGCAGAACCCCACCGGCGGCGTGATCCCGGCAGAAGACATCAAGGTTATCGCCGACCTTGTGCGCGACCGCGATCTCGTAGTCCTGAGCGACGAAATCTACTCCCGCATTTACTACGATGAAAAGCCGATGTCGATCGCGTCCCTGCCCGGCATGCAGGAAAAGACCATTATTCTCGATGGTTTTTCGAAGATCTACGCGATGACCGGCTGGCGTCTGGGATACGGCGTGATGCCGACGTGGCTGGTGGATCCGGTCAACAAACTGATGGTCAACTCGAACTCCTGCACGGCGTCGATGGTGCAGCGAGCCGGGCTCGCCGCGCTCACCGGGCCGCAGGACGCGCCGCTGGCCATGGTGGCCGAATTCCGCAAACGGCGCGATGCGTTTATCGCGGGATTGAACACGATTCCCGGGTTCCGCTGCCCGGTTCCGCAGGGGGCGTTCTATGCGTTTCCCAATATTGAAGGCACCGGGCGGACGTCGAAACAGCTGGCCGATGAACTGCTGTACGAGGCCGGCGTGGCTTGTCTGAACGGCGGCTCCTTCGGCCAGTTCGGCAACGGCTACGTGCGGTTCTCGTACGCCAATTCGCTGGAAAATCTGATGGAAGCGGTCGACCGGATGCGTCGATATCTGATGAAATAAATGCGCCTCGCCCTGGTCGTACTTCTCGCCGCGCTCGCCTCCTGTGTGTCGCTCAAGGAGGATACCGCTATTGATCGGCTGCAACCCTGTAAACACAGCGAAGGCTCGACCGAGGGCTACTGCGGCACGTTTGATGTGTGGGAGGATCGCGACGCCAAAGCGGGCCGCAAGATCGCGCTGAAGATCATCGTCTTCCCTGCCCTGAAGCGCAAGGCGGCCAAGGATCCGCTCTTCTTCCTGGCCGGTGGTCCAGGCCAGGGCGCGGCGGCGATCTCGGAGATGGGCCGCGAGATGATGCGCCGGATTGGCGCCGATCGCGATCTGGTCTTCGTGGATCAGCGCGGCACCGGCAAGTCGAACCCGCTAGAGTGCAAGAACGAGAAGGACGACGAGGACGACGATGCGACCGAAGAGGCGTACCTGAAGCGAATGCGGGCGTGCATGGAGAAGCTCCAGCCCAAGGCGGATCTCACCAAGTACACCACCACCATCGCAATGGACGATCTGGACGACGTTCGTCAATACCTGGGCTACGGCAAGATCAATCTCTACGGTGGCAGCTACGGCACGCGCGCCGCGCTGGTTTACGCCCGCCGCCATGCCGCCAATACACGCGCCGTCATCCTGGACGGCGTGGCCCCGACGGACATGCAGATCCCGCTATTTATGGCCCGCGACAGCCAGCGCGCGCTGGATCTATTGTTCCGCGATTGCGCCGCCAACAAGGCCTGCAATGAACGCTTCCCGCGCCTCCGCGAACGGCTCGAAGCGCTGCTTGCCGCGCCTGCGAAGAAGATCACCTACACCCATCCGCGGACCGGTGCGTCGAAGTCTGTCGACGTCCGCCGGCTGACGCTCAGCGGCGTTCTGTTCGCCACGCTCTACAGCCCCAAGATCGCCGCGCTCGTGCCGCTGCTGATCGACCAGGCCGAAAAGGGAAACTACACCGGCTTCTTCGCTCTCGGCACCGCCTTCGACCCCGCGGGCACCACCATCGCCCAGGGCATGCACTTTTCCGTCGTCTGCGCCGAAGACGCTCCACGGGTGGTGGCCGGCGCGATCGAAAAGGAGACAGCTAATACATTTCTTGGCGGAGAAATGGCCCAATGGCGCATGAAGACCTGCGCGTTCTGGCCGAAAGGGAAAGTGGAACCGGACTACTTCAACAACACGCCCAGCGACCTCCCTGCGCTCATTCTCTCCGGCGAACTCGACCCCGTCACGCCGCCCTCCTGGGGCCAGCAGATCGCCGGGCAGTGGAAGAACTCGAAACACATCACCGTGCCCGCCACCGGCCACGGTACCGCCGTCAGCGGCTGCGTGCCCAAGCTCATGGCGCAGTTCCTGAACGAGGGAACGGCCGCCAAGCTAGACGCGGCCTGCGTCCAGAACGTCAAACGCCCGCCCTTCTTCCTCGGACCCGCCGGACCGGACCCTATGCAATGATCCACGCCAAGAATCTCAACAAACAATTCGGTGATTTTATCGCCGTGGACAACGTCAGCTTCTCCGCGCCCGACGGCGCCGTCACCGGCCTGCTGGGCCCCAATGGCGCCGGCAAGACGACGTCGCTGCGGATGATCTACGGACTCATGAAGCCCGGCGGCGGCTCGGTGGAAATTGACGGCATTGACATGGTGGCAAAACCGCTCGAAGCGCAAAAGCGCATCGGCGTTCTGCCCGATCTCTCTGGTCTTTATCCGCGCCTCACCGCCCGCGAGCACATCGTCTACTATGGCCAGTTGCAGGGAATTGAAAAGGCGGAGCTCAACCGGCGCATTGCCCATTGGGTCGAGATTCTCGATCTCTCCGGCATCATTGATCGGCGCGTCGCCGGCTTCTCTCACGGCGAACGGACGAAGGTTGCCCTCGCCCGCGCCATCGTCCACAACCCGCAAAACATTCTGCTCGATGAACCGACCAACGGCCTGGACGTGATGAGCACGCGCGCCGTTCGCGAACTCATCCGCCACCTGCGCGCCGAAGGCCGCTGCGTTGTTTTTTCCAGCCACGTGATGCAGGAGGTCTCGGCGCTCTGCGACCGCATCGTCGTCATGGGCCGCGGCAAAGTGGTGGCCGAGGGCACGCCCGAAGAACTGCTCGCGCTCACCGGGATGACGTCGCTCGAAGACGCTTTCGTCAGCCTCGTCGGCCCCCACGGAGAAGCCGCATGAACAAGATCTGGATCGTCGCCGTCAAAGAATGGACCGACGGCTTTCGTGACCGCCGGTCGCTCTATACGCTCCTCATCAGCGCGCTCTTCGGCCCGCTCATGATCGGCTTCATGTTCTCCCAAATCGCCAGCCAGCAGAAGGGCGCGCAGGAGATCAAAATCCCCGTCGTGGGCCGCCAGCATGCACCCGTACTCGTCAACTGGCTGACGCAGCAATCTGGGGTCGAGGTCATCGACGGCCCTGCCGATCCCGAGGCAGCCGTTCGCGACCGCAAGTCCGATTTCGTACTCGTCATTGAGAAAGAGTTCGCCGAGAAATTCCGTGACTCGCGCCCCGCGCCGGTGCAAGTGGTGTCGGACGTCACCAGCCAGTCCACGCGCTCCAAGGTCTCGCGTCTGAACCATCTGCTGAACGGCTTCAGCAGCGAGATGGGCGGCATGCGACTGATGGCCCGCGGCGTCAGCCCGGTCATCGTCAGCGCGCTAAAAGTGGAGCAGATCGACATCGCCACGTCCCAACAGCGCGCGGCGATGATCTTCAATTTCATCCCCATGTTCCTGGTGATTTCGCTGTTCACAGCCGGCATGCCGATCGCGAGTGATTCGACAGCCGGCGAACGCGAACGCGGCTCGTTGGAACCGCTGCTGCTGAACCCCATTCCGCGCTGGCAACTGGTCACTGGAAAGTGGATGGCCGCCATGGGCGCGGCGCTGCTCGGCATGTTGCTGACGCTCACGGTGACGCTCGTAATGCTTTCCCGCCTGGCGCTCGAAGAGCTTGGCATCCGCAACCACGTGGGCACGGGGCAGTTAATTCTCCTGCTCGCCGCGACGGCCCCGATGGCGCTGTTGGCACCGGCTGTCCAGATGTTCGTCAGCTGCTTCGCCAAGTCGTTCAAGGAAGCGCAGAGCTACCTCGGCTTGTTGATGATCGCGCCAACGATTCCAGGCATCGCCGCCGTCTTCTACCCGCTCACCAACCGTCCCTGGCTGCACCCGATCCCGGTGCTGGGCCAGTACGCGATGGTCACCGAGATTCTAGGTGGCAAGGCACCCGCGCCCATCGCCATGATCGGCGCGACGCTCACCGCCGTCATCCTCACGGCGTTGCTGTTGAACCTTGCCACGCGGCTGTTCACCTCGGAAAAAATTATCTTCGGACGATAGCCATGCGCCCCTGGCTGCTCTGTTTCGTTGCCGTGCTCCACGCCCAGAACCCCCATCTGGAGCAGGCGCTCTCAAACGAAGTGAAGCAGCTGAAGGAGCGCGAAAAATATTTCTACCGCGAGCACGCCGAACACCGCCGGCCGAACGGCGAGCTCAATTGGACGCAGGACTACGAGTGGATCTTTCTGGAAGGTGAGCCGTTCCGCCGCATGGTCGCCCGCAATGGGAAACCGCTGCAGGGCAAGCTCGCCAAGGAGGAAGCCGAGCGACTGCGTATGACCGCCGCCCAGCGTCGGAAGCATGCCGCCAGGCCGAATCCGAGAGTCATCGCGGTGGGTAACCTGAGCGGCAAAGTGATCCTGACGGAGATGGATCACACAGAGGCTGGCGAGGAAGAAATCGACGGACGCAAAGTATGGGTCATCCGCGCCGAGCCAAAGCCCGGCCACGAGCACGTCGCGTACCGGATGACGTTCTGGATCGACCAACAGGACCACGCGCTGGCGCAGTTGAAGTACGAGGTGATCGGGCGCGGTGTCGACAGCCTTCCCGGGTCGTGGCTGACCACGCGCTACTTCCGTTTCTCCGAGAATCTCTGGTTCAAGCAGTCGCTCAACGGCGAGTTCCGCACCGGTCCGCCGCGGCCCCGGTCCCACTGGCGGCAGGCGCATACGTTCCGGGATTTTCGGAAGTTCGACGCGGAGTCGACCGTTACGTTTCAGGAGAAATGAATCAGCCTGCTGGAGTGATCGTTCGTATTGATGGTCACTTCACTCCCAACGCGACTTTTCCCTGTTTCGAACCACCCAAAAGGTCTGAAATGCCAAGCGTGTCTTGAAGGCTTCGACACTTCCGGAAATGGACCCGAGGGCAGTGGCAACTTCTTTCCGGGTGATGTCGGCCTGTGCTCCGACAATTACCTGGACCAGACGGAGCTCATCCGAAAACGGGGCAAAATAGTGACCTGTACCTGGCTCCGGCTTTTCCAGCCCGACAAAGATCCGCTTCTCCCGCTCATACCGCCAATGCGCATACTTCGTGCAAAGCAATGTGCGCACCATATCTTCGCTAGCATCTTGGGATGTCATCAACTCTTTGGCGAGCCTACTAAGGCGACGGGCAGTGTACGAAACAGACATGACGTGTGCATCTGAGGCTTCAAACCCCAAACAAACGCCTCGATGTTTCTCAGCATAGTGCCCCCATTGGACCGGATTGGACCACCCGTCGCTGAAACACAGTAGTCCCTTCGTCGCGGAGATTTCCGCTTTGGTCCGTTGAAGAGCCTGTCTTAGATATGGGTCCGAAAGCGCAACGCTCAATAACTCAAATGGATCGTTCAAATCATCAAGGCGCGAGATTTTCAATCGCCTCTTGGCAATATCCTCCAATCCGTATTGCCTGTTAAGAAAATGAAAAACTCGCACGACTATCGCCCCCGCGCCACAACCCGCAGCGCCAAATGCCGCTCAAACGCATCAAAGTCCCGGTCGCTATGCAACAATTCCAAATCGCTCTCAATGCACCGCGTCGCAATCAGTGTGTCGATCGACTTCCGCACCGTCACGCCCAATTCCCGCAGTTTCCGGAAGTTCTTCGCGGCCTGCACCGCCAGACCCACTCCACCGAGATCAATAACTTCCAACTCCGACATTAACTTCCGCGCCCGCTGAAAATCCCGATCCCGCGAGAATCCTTGCAGCACCTCCAGCAATATCAAGTCTCCCGTTGCCACCAACTCCCGGCCCAGCAAGTCATCCAAGAGCTCCGCCTCCGGCGTCGGGACTCCGCGAAAATAGTCGATCCAAACGCTCGAATCGACCAGGATCAACGATCCCTCCGCATCTCGTCCAGATCACCCTCCCACGCCAACTGCCCGCGCAATTTCCTTATTTCACCCTGCTTCCGTAACCGCAGGAGCGTTTGCAAACCCGCCTCCACCGCCTCGCGCTTCGTCTTAAATCCGGTGGCCCGAAGCGCATCCCGCATTAACTTGTCGTCGATGACGATGTTCGTACGCATGATGTGTACACCTAGCCACTAGTATACACATCGCCCTACTTCTTCCGCCCCAACTTCTCCATCGCCCGCTTCACCGCCCCCATCACCGTCTCCTCCACATCCTCCGTATACGGCCCCGGATTCCCGTAATAGATATGGCTCTCCACCGGCTCATACCCGCCCTCCTTCAACACCCGCTTCGACACGATATAACTCATCACATCGTTCGTATATCCCGCCACAATCGTGTCCTCGCCAGGAAACTCCTTCTTCACCCGCAACGCATAATCCACCACCACCTCCCCGCCCATCCCAACAAGCGTCACTCCCTTCCCAAACCGGAACGCCTGCACCGGATACGGAATCGTCGTCACCGGCCGCCCCGCGTCGTAGGCCCGCAACATCACCTCCGCCCGCCGCTGCTTAAACCAGTTCGTCCCCTTCAACTCCTCCTCAAACTGCGCCCGCGTATGCGGTGCAAATGCCAACTCCGTCATCTGCCACGACGCCCGCACCGGCCCGCTCACCGTCTTCATCGAACCCGCAAGCACCCCCGAAACGGTCGCCGCCAAACTCTTCCCATGCTTCTCCACCAGCTCATACGTCCCGCGCGGCTGCGGATTCGCATCCCCCCCGCACAGCAACATAAACATCGCCGTCACGCCCGGATTGGCCGACTCCAACTCCCGCTGCGCCACGCCCGCGTAATCTCCATGCACCAGAAACAGATCCCCGCCCAGCGTCGTGTTGTGGCACGCGTAGCCGAACAGTACCGCGCGCAGCTTCCCCGCCGGCGTCGTAATCCGGAACACCGGCACATCCTGATCCACCGGCCCCGTCGGATTCAGACTGTTCTTAATCACCCCATCCACTGCCAGCCGCCGGTTCATCGCAAACGTCCCCGTGCCGTGCCCCACCGTCACTTCGGCCGGCTGCAAATCCCCCAACGAAGCGCCCACCACCGCCACCATCTTCTCCACCAGCCCGTTGCCGTATTCGACAATCGCCGCCTTCTGCTCCGGCGTCAGATCGAACATCGTCTCCAGGTTGTCCCGCACCGTCGGCCCGCTATGCGTGTGCGACGAGTTGATCATCAACTGCGCCCGCCGCAGCCCGTACTTCTTCTCCACCTCCGCGCCAATGCGCTCGGAGATCTGCCTCGACATCCCAATCAAATCGGTCGTGACGATGACAACCTTCCCATTCTTCTTATCCTGGAACGCCATCGCCTTCGCCCAGATGTCGAGCTTCACACCTTCCGACGGCTTCTTCCGCGACGCATACCCCGACAGGTAAATCGGCTTCTCCGGCGTGATTTTGATCCGCCCGATGCCCACCTGCAAATCACCCGCCACCACCGGCAGCGCCAATACCAAGCCCAGCAAAACTCGTAACATGTCCCGCAGCATACCAAACCCAAATTCGAGTCAAAATAGAAAAACGCATGTTCCCGCTCCTGCTCGCCCAATTTCTGGTCGCCTCAGACCCGCGGTCCATGCAAACCATCCAAAAAATCTTCGCTGTCCCCGCCCCGAAAAACTCTCTCGTCTGCCAAATTGAAACCATGGCGCCGCGCCTCGGCTTCTCCCTCATGCATTGGTCCGGCTTCAATCTCAGCATCCCCATGAAGCAGTTCCCCGAGACCGGCCCAACCCAGCTCGCCCTCGCCATCGAGATCACGCCCAAGGGCGGCAAGCCGGTCTACCTCGGCGAACGCTTCGGCGTCCCACCACCCGCCGAGGGGCTGAAGTATCCTAAGGGCGCCGACGCCACCTACATGGGCGGCTACTACCTCGGCCCCGGGGACTACCGCGTCCGCTTCTACGGCGGCGACAACCGCAACAACGAGTGCCGCAAAGAGTGGTCTCTGAAAGTCCGCGCCGGCAAGATCCCGCCCCGCATGGAGCCCGATCAGATCAGCGCCGTTGGCGACGAACGCTGGCGCGGCCTGAACAAGTCCAACCCGCCCAACCGCCTCACCATCGTCCTCGAAGCCGCCCCCATGAGCCCCCGCCGCGCCATGGTTCGCCTCTCCTCCTACGACCGCTCCATCCTCCTCACCAGCCTCACGACACTCCTCGACCAAACCAAAGCCACCGACGCCACCGTCGTCGCCGTCGACCCGCGCAACCGCAAAATCATCTACCAAACCAGCGATTTCACACGCCGCGAACTCGGCCGTCTCGCCCGCGCCGTCGCCGAGGTCAACCTCGGCGTCGTGTCCCTCGAAACCCTCAAAGGCCCCAACGCCACCCAGTTCATGGAAACCGTCCTCACCACCATCCAGGACCCCGCCGCCAAGTCAGACGCTGTCGTCTTCCTCGGCCCCATCTGGAGCTGGCAGGGCAAGGTGACGCCAAAGATCCGCGAACTCGCCCAAGGCCTCCCGAACGCCCATTTCCTCGGCCTCACGCGCTTCCCCGGCATGCCGGACAATCTGGTCGCCCAGGTCGTCAAAGCCGCCAACGGCAGCGCCAAACAGCTCTTAACTCCATCCGATTTCGCCAAGGCTCTCGAAAAAGTAAAATGAAAACCCTGTTAACCGTCGCGCTGTTCTCCGCTCTAACCCTGGCCGCCCAGGAGCCCGTCCGCTTCACCGCCCAGGACGGCTGGAATATCTACGGCGACCTCTACGGCAAAGGCCCGCGCGCCGTCCTCCTCGTCCATGGTGGCCGTTTCAACAAAGCCAGCTGGGCCAGGCAGGCCGTCGCCATCGCCCGCGAAGGCTTCACGGTATTGGCCATCGACCTCCGCGGCGTCGGCATGTCGAAGGAGGGCCCCACCGGCCGCCGCAATGACATAGCGATGCCGCTCGATCTCCTCGCCGCCATCCGGTTCCTGCAAGGCAACGGAGCCAAGAGCGTAGCGATCATCGGCGCCAGCATGGGCGGCAATCTGGCGGAAGAAGCGTTCCGCGTCTCCAAACCCGGCGAAATCGATCGCATCGTCTTCCTGGCCCACGGCGCCTTCGGCCCGCCCCAAGCGTTGAAAGTGAAAAAGCTCTTCGTCGTAGCGAAAGACGACATGGGCCCCGGCAACGTCCCCCGCCTGAAGCGCATTCAAATACAGTACGACCAATCGCCCGACCCCAAGGAACTGCTCGTCCTCGACGGCGACGCCCACGCCCAGTTCCTCTTCGAAACCAACCAGGCCGACCGCCTCCTCCAAGCCATCCTCAAATTCCTGAATAATTAGTGCCAGGCACCAATTAAATGGCCGCCCTTACCGCCCGCGCCACTTCCCGGGTCACGCCCTCATCGCCCATCAGCGCCCGGAACCCAACCCAGAAAGCATCCCGAATGTAGCCTTCGGTGTTCGGACACGCCTCCACCCGGCACGGCGCCGCCCCCGAAACATACATCGGATTCCCGTATAACGGATGCGGATAGAAAGGCGTGCACGGAATCCCCGCCGCCTGCACGCGCTTCACAAACCCATCCCGGTCCCCGCCGCTCACCCTACCCAAAACCAGATACCACGCGTTCCGATTCACCGCCTTCGGAATCGACTGCCAACGAATCCCCTCCGCCCCGCCAAACTCCTCCAAAAACACCGCCCAGTTCGCCGTCCGCCGCGCAATCTGCCCGTCCAGCCGTTCCAACCCCGCCGTCAGCACCGCCGCATGCAGCGCCGACATCCGGTAGTTATTCCCCGCCTCAAAATGGTGGAAAAACGAATACCCCGGCCGCCGCCCCTGGTTAGCGAACGACCGCACCTTCGCCGCGAATTCCGCATCGGAAGTCAGCACCATCCCCCCCTCCCCCGCCGTCAAAATCTTCCCATTCTGAAAGGAGAACGACGACGCCAACCCAAACGACCCCGCCCGCTTCCCATTCCACTCCGACCCATGCGCATGCGCCGCGTCTTCCAGAAACAACAACCCCTTCTCCGCGCAGATCGCCATCAGCGCATCCACCTCCGCCATCGACCCGCCGAAATGCACCGCCATCACCGCCTTCGTACGCGGCCCGACAGCCCGCCGCACCGCCTCCGGGCACATGTTAAACGAATACGGCTCGATGTCCACAAACACCGGCACCGCGCCCACCCGCGTCACCGCCGACGCCGTAGAAACAAAGGAAATCGCCGGGACAATCACCTCGTCCCCCGGCCCAATCCCCGCGCACGCCAGCATCATCTCCAACGTAACGGTGCCGTTCACCGCCGAGATGCCGAATTCTGCGCCCTGGTACTTGGCGAACGCATCTTCAAAGGATCCGACAAGCGGGTTGAACCCACCCCACTGCGGGCTCCGCAGCACTGCCTGCAACAGCTCCAAATCACGCGCATCCGAAATCGGCCAACCGGGAAGTTCGATCACTCTTCTAGGATAGAAAGAAACACATGGACCAAGAGCAACTCGAAAAATACGAATTCCAAATGGGGGAGACCCGCGGCAAACTCGCCATGGCGTCGGACCTGCTGACCGACGCTCTCGTCCTCGTCGGCCAGCACGGCGTCTACTGCACCAGCGTCCGCCAGCCCAACAAACCCGCCATGGATTTACAGATCATCCTCCAGTGCATGAACGAGTCGAAGGAGCTGATCCTCAAAGCAATGGAAGCCTCAAAGCCCGCGTAAAGGGAGCAACTACGAAGATCGGGCCCTTGGGATTTCGAGTAGGGAGAGCGGAGTTAGGATTGATCACTGTTGAGAATCAAGGGGAATTGTGAAGGAAGTAAAACGAATACGAATTGTGGTCGGCTATCCCTCGGATGCGGCAACGGGCCGCCAGATTCTTTCTGAGATAGTCCAGCAATCTCAATTCAAGACTCTCGAGTCTGAATTCGCTTGCGACCTAGAACTCGTTGCCTGGGATACACACTCGAGTCCTGGAATTCATACAGACGGGGCACAAGGTTGGATCGACCTCAGCCTGAAGATCGAGGAGTGCGATCTATTCGTGGCCATGTTCTTCCAAAAACTCGGCACACCATATGCAAAGGGAAATCCGCCACAACAGTTCGAATCAGGCACAGCATACGAATTAGAAACTGCAATCGGGAACTGGGAGCAAAACAAGCAGCCCCAAGTGTGGCTTTGCCTTCCGAATGAATTCACCGACAACCTGGGCTCAGTGCTAGACCCAAGTCCGGAATTGGTCCAATACGTCAATAAGATCAAAGGAGTACACAACAGGTACGGACTGTTATACCTTCCGTATTCGTCATGGATCCAGCTCGCCCAGTCACTGTCCGACGCTCTCTTCAAATTCGTAATCGCAACCCTTAATCGAGGACCTGAGACAGGGAGGTCAAAGAAACAGGCGACTCTCTTTTATGGTGCTCATGCAAGATCAATTGCTGTGCCGGCCGAAGCAATCACGGCACCTGTTGACGACATAGAAATCACTCTGGCTATCGATTCGGACA
>CANIFK010000066.1 GCA_947466555.1 Acidobacteriota bacterium
CCCCGTCGCCCCAATCCGCCCCCCATCCACATCCTCCAACCCAACCAAGTAATCCACCACCCGAATCGAATTCCACAACTGCAACCCCAACGGCCCCCAGTTCCACAACGGCTCCCCAAACGCATGCGGCGTCTGCTTGGTGTCGTTATACCCCACCATGTCGTAGTTCAAAACCACAAACCCCATCCGCGCCAACATCGCCCCCCGCGCCGGAATATTCCCCAACTCCGTCTGCTCCGCCCGCCCGTTCTTCCAATGCCCATGCGGACTCACAATCGCCGGCCGCTTCCCGCCCCCCGCTAAAGGCCGAAACAAATTCCCGCCCAACCAATACCCCGGCGAAGTCTCAATCAAAACCTTCTCCACCGTGAACCCGTCAAACGTCTGCTTCCCGTAGTACCGCGCCCGCGGAACAGCCCGCTTCACCGGCAACGGCTCCAGCCCCGCGGCAACCAAAATCTGCCGCCGCAACTCCACCTTCCGCTTCTCCCACGCCGCCCGCGTCATCCCACCGGGCCAGCCCGCGAAACGCCCCTCAAAAAACGGCGTGTTCGTCCCCACCGGCTCCGCCAGCCGCGCGTCCTCCGGCGCCACCGCGCCGAAGCTCAAGCCCATAACCGCAAAGAAGAAAAGCACGCAGGTTCGCATCACCCAAACATTGTATTGCCCCCGCCTCCCCCAAAAGCCTAGGCGAAATGAAAATCAAATAAAGGGAAAACCATTAGAGCCCTATTTCCCGCGAGTATTGTAAACTCAAGGTCAGCCGCCACCAGTACGGTTACACACGTGAGTACGGGTACGCGCCAGACCGTAAAATGAATCTCCCCCCCAAAAAAGCCGACGTGGACCGCCCCTCCCGCCAAATCGAGGGGCTCCCGGAGCTCGACGCCGAAACTATCCTCACGCAGTTCAATCGGTTGATGAGTGAACTGCTCAAGGGCAAACTAATCCGCAATACCTTCCGCCCCTGGGAGATCGATATCCTCCTCGATATTCAAATGTGCGAACTCAAAGACGGCCAAAAGCGCGAAACCCTCCGCCGCTACCAGCGCGCCGTCCAGCGCCATATGGAAAAGGGCTCCCGCACCCCGCTCAAACTCTCCGAATACCTCGCCCGCAACCGCGACAAACGCCTGGCCGCTTCTTGACTCTCGCCCGAACTGGGTCTACCGTCAGGGTATGCTTCGGGTCTTCGTTATACTCCTTGCGCTAGCTGCGTCCGCACTCGCCCAAACCACCACCGCCTCCCTCTCCGGAACGGTTTCTGACTCCTCCGGCGGCGTCGTCCCAGGCGCCAAAGTTGTCGCCACCAATATCGACACCGCCAACGCCCGCGCCACCACCTCCAACGCCGCCGGCAATTACACCCTCCCACTCCTCCCCATCGGCCGCTATAAAATCGAGGTTTCTTTCACCGGATATAAGAAATACGAGCAATCTCCTGTCACCCTCGAAGTCGGCGCCACCCTCACCCTCGATCCCAATCTCGAAGTCGGCGCCGTCTCGGAAACCATCGAAGTCACCGCCGAAGCCAACATCGTCGAAACCACCAAACCCGGCCTCGGCTCCATGGTCACCAACAAGGAAATCGACGCCCTCCCCCTCGTCAACCGCGACATCTACACCCTCCTCACCCTCACCGCCGGCGTCGACACCACCGACACCGCCGCCGATAATTTCGGCTCCCCCCAACAAGTAACAGTCGTGAACGGCTCCCCCAATTCCGGCATCGGCTCCGTCAACTACTCCCTCGACGGCGGCTCCAACACCAACGGCCTCCGCAACACCGGCAACTCCGCCCCCAACCCCGACGCCATCCAGGAATTCCGCGTCACAACGAACTCCTACCCCGCCGACGAAGGCCGCTTCGCCGGTGGCTCCGTCACCATGGTCACCAAATCCGGTACCAACCAATGGCACGGCACCCTCTTCGAATTCCTGCGAAATAACCAACTGAACGCCCGCCGCTGGCTCCCCGGCCAGTCCAACCTCACCGTCGACGCCCTCCACCGCAACCAGTTCGGCGGCACCCTCGGCGGCCCCATCGTCAAAAACAAGACGTTCATCTTCGGCTCCTATTCCGGCCTCCGCGAACGCACCAACATCTTCGCCAATACCGCCACCCCCTTCACCGCCATCGAACGCACCGGCGATCTCTCCCGCTCCCCCGGCACCGCCCCCGTCGATTCCCTCGCCGCCAACGCGCCCTTCCCCGGCCGCATCATCCCCGCCTCCCGCTTCGACCCCGTCGCCGTCAAAATCCTCTCCACCTACGTCCCCCTGCCCAACCTCGCCAACGGCAACTTCGAATCCCAAATCCCCCACCCCCGCGATACCGACGAACTCATCTTCAAAGGCGACCACAACCTCTCCACCAACCACCGCCTCACCGCCAGCCTCTTCTACTCAAAGGGCTCCGACCTCGTCGGTCTGATGGGCAACCTCCCCTGGGTCTCGCGCGATTTCACCTGGTCCCAATACAACTACAACCTCTCCGACACCTGGATCGTCGCCCCCAACAAGATCAACGAACTCCGCGCCTCCTACATCCGCAACTTCGGCGGCCGCACCAACTACCCCGGCATCTCCTTGGGCGACCTCGGTTCGAAATACCAGATCCAAGGCCCCCCGTCCCTCCCGCAAATCCAAGTCGCCGGCCGTTTCAATCTCAACTCCGCCATCCCCGGACCCGTCGCCGGCAGCAATCAGTACCAGCTCCGCGACGTCTTCTCCTACACCTCCAACCGCCACAACATCCGCATCGGTGGCGAACTGATCCTCGAAAAGATGATCCACGACACGCTGCTCAACAACTACGGCGTCTTCAACTTCACCACCAACAATCCCCGCGGCACCCGCAACGCCACCGCGGACTTCCTCATGGGCCTCCCCGCCACCATGAACCAGGATGCCCCCACCACCAAGATCAACAACTCCTGGTACTCCGCCATGTTTATCCAGGACGACTGGCGCCCCTCCAGCCGTCTCACCGTCAACCTCGGCCTCCGCTGGGACATCCAGACCCCGCCAACCGATCCCTTCGACCGCTATCTCACCTGCGTCCCCGGCGCGAAATCCGTCGTGGTGCCATCCGCTCCTGCTGGGCTCCTCTTCCCCGGCGACAAGGGTGTGCAGCGCGGCATCATCGGCATCCCCTGGGGCAACGTCAGCCCCCGCCTCGGCTTCGCCTGGGATCCGAAGGGTGACCGCAAAACCGCCATCCGTGGCGCCGCCGGCATCTTCTTCGGCTCCATGTCCGGCAACCAGTGGAACAGTTCCTCGGACAATCAGCCCTTCGCTATCCGCCAGCAGTTCAACGACGTCTATACCCTCTCCGATCCCTACCGCCTCCAACCCGGCGGCGTCGCGCCGTTCCCCTATAGCTACACCCCCAGTGCCCCTAAATTCATCGCCCCCTCCGCCATCGTCGGCATCGACTTGGGCTACAAATCGCCCTACTCGTACCAGATGAACTTCGCCATCCAGCGCCAGGTCACCCAGACTGTCTCCGTCACCGCCGCCTACGTCAGCACGCTCACCCACCGCATCCCCGCCATCCCCGACCAGAACTACCCGGTGCTCACGCCAACCTCCACCACCGCCAACGTCAACGCTCGCCGTCCCAATCTCCCCGGTATCCTCTCCACCGTGGGCCTCACCAAGTCCATCCTCAACTCCGCCTACCACGGCCTCCAGTTGACCGCGGATAAGCGTATGTCCAAGCGCTTCACCGTCCGCGGCTTCTACACGTTCGGTAAGAGCCTGGACTTCATCAACACCCAGAACTCCACCCAACAACAAGCCACCGACTGGAACAACATCGGCCTCGACCGCGGCCGCACCAACGGCGACCGTCGCCACAACGCGGTCCTCTCCGGCCTCTGGGACATCAGCTACTTCAACCGGTCCAAGAATCTGCCCCTCCGCTGGATCGCCGGCGGGTGGTCAGCGGCCATGATCGCCAGCCTCCGCAGCGGCACGCCGTTAACGGTAACCGCCGGAACCGATTTCAATCTCGACGGCAACAACAACGACCGTCCCGACTTAATCGGAGCCCCCAAGCTCGACCCCAACCGCACGAGAGACGAAGTCGTCAACCAGTGGTTCAACACAGCGGCTTTCAGCCGGACGAACGCCGCCATCCGCAACTTCGCAGGCACGGCCGGAAGGAACATCATGGACGGCCCGGGCATGAAGAACTTCGACATGACGCTAGCCCGCAACATCCGCGTCACGGAGAAGAAGTCATTCCAATTCCGCATGGAAGGGACGAACTTCTTCAACATCGTAAACCTCGGCAACCCCGGAACGGGCGCCAACGCCAACACCTTCGGCAAAATCACCGGAGCCCGCCCGATGCGCCAACTCCAACTCGGCCTGAAATTCCTCTTCTAGGATTTCCCCTGGAGCCGTGCTACCGGGGAAATCCGTAAGTTCAGATTTCCCCGACCACCCCTCAGACTTCCCCCTCAGCTTTCCCCTGGTACCGGGTAACCGGGGAAGTCCGTAATTGAGGATTTCCCCGAACCAATCCCCAATTCCCCCAACCTGCGCTATCCTTCCCTCAATGCGCGCCCTCCTCTTCCTCCTCGCCCTAACCATCGCCGCCCAACCCACCCCTCTCTCCCCCGAACGCCGCGTCGAAATCGAAAAAGAGCTCAACGAAATCGCCGTCATCGAGCGCAAATTGATGGTCCCCATGCGCGACGGCAAGAGCATGGCCACCGACGTCTACCGCCCCAAAGACACCTCCAAAAAGTACGGCGCCATCTTCTCCCGCACCCCCTATAACTTCAACTGGTGGGACGTCAAAGAAGGCGCCCCCCGCGACCTCTCCACCCCGCTCGAAGCCGTCAAACGCGGCTACGCCTACGTCCTCATGAACGAGCGCGGCCACTTCTTCTCCGAAGGCAACTACGACATCCTCGGCGCCCCCCTCACCGACGGCGACGACGCCATCACCTGGATCTCCTCCCGCCCCTGGTCCAACGGCAAAGTCGGCACCATCGGCTGCTCCTCCACCGCCGAATGGCAAATGGCCATCGCCTCCCACGGCACCCCCGGCTTTACCACCATGATCCCCCAAGGCTTCGGCGCCGGCGTCGGCCGCTTCGCCCCCTACTACGAACAGGGCAACTGGTACCGCGGCGGCGCCATCCAAATGCTCTTCATCGCCTGGCTCTACGGCGAGCAAAATCAGGTCCGCCCCATGTTCCCGCCCGACACCCAGCGCGCCGACCTCATCCGCGCCTCCAAAATGTTCGACCTCGCCCCCCAAATGCCCAAGGTCGAATGGTCCAAAGCCCTCCAGCACCTCCCCGTCATGGACATCATCAAAAACGTCGACGGCCCCAACGGCGTCTTCGCCGACTCCATGCCCGTCCCCACCGGCGGCGCCATGATCAAACGCGCCCCCAACGACCCCGCCTGGTACCAGGGCGGCCTCTGGCACGACAACCAGCCCATCAACATCCCCGGCTTCTGGTTCATGTCCTGGTACGACGTCTCCATCGGCCCCAACCTCGCCGCCTACAACTACGTCCGCCGCACCGCCCGCCCTGAAATAGCGAACCAGCAATACGCCGTCATCGCCCCCACCGCCCACTGCGGCTTCAAACGCGCGACCAAGGAAACCGTGGTCGGCGAACGTCCCATGGGCGATGCCCGCCTCGACTACGACGAACTCACCTACGGCTGGTTCGATCACTTCCTGAAGGGCGAAAACAAAGGCCTACTCGAAAAAATGCCCAAGGTCCGCTACTTCACCATGGGCTCCAACAAGTGGCAATCCGCCGACACCTGGCCCCCCGCCGGAGCCACCCCCATGACGTTCTTCCTAAACAGCGAAGGCCACGCCAACAGCCTCTACGGAGACGGCACGCTGACGCCGTCCGCGCCCGCCGCCGACACGCCGGACCGCTTCGTCTACGACCCCATGAACCCCGTCCCCTCCTACGGCGGCAACGTCTGCTGCACCGGCGACGCCATCCAGGCCGGGGCCTTCGACCAGCGCCGCATCCAGTCCCGAGCCGACGTCCTCGTCTACTCCACCGAACCCCTGAAGGAAGGCGTCGAAGTCAGCGGCCCCATCGAAATCACCCTCTACGTCTCCTCCGACGCCAAGGACACCGACTTCACCGTCAAGCTGAGTGACGTCACCCCCGACGGCAAAGCCTTCAACCTCGACGAGACCATCCAACGCGTCCGCTACCGCAACGGCTACGACAAACCCATCGCCATGATGGAACCCGGCAAGGTGTACAAGGTAACCCTCCAACCCCTGACCACCAGCAACTACTTCGCCGCCGGCCACCGCATCCGCATCGAAGTATCGAGCAGCAACTTCCCCCGATTCGACCGGAATCTCAACACCGGCGGCAACAACTACGACGAAGCCAAAGGCGTGGTAGCCCGCAACGCCGTCCACCACTCCAAGCAATACCCGTCCTCGGTCACCCTAACCGTCATCAAAAAATAACCCGGATTTCCCTGGGTACCGGGTAACCGGGAAACCCCGCAATTAAGGGATAGTCCGGGGAGTAAAACAACCCCGACAATCCCCTCACCCTTGAGGCACCAGCCGTTTCACGTCGGTGAACCAGTTCGTCACCACCTGCACCGCTGTCGGCGGCGGCACCGATTGGTGCTCCTTCACCATCAGGAACGCCCGTCCATCACCGGACAGCGCATAATTCCACCCCCAGGCAATCCCGCCCACATAGTTGTCCGGAAACAGCACCCGCGCCGGGCCCGTCTTCCCGCCCGCGAACGGCACCGCCATCACCCCTTCCCTGCTCCGGAAGAACACCTGGCGACCGTCGTGGGACCACAACGGCATCGTCCCTACGCCCAGCGTCAGCACATTCTCCCCCGCCACGATCGGATACCGCCGAACCACGATGTCCATCCCCCGCCGTGCCGCCAGCCAATGCCCATCCGGAGACAACCGCGGCAGCCGATACGAAGACAACAGCTCCTTCGGCCCCCCCGGCCCCCCGTCCAACGGCAACACGGACACCACCGAACGAACCCGCGCCCGGAACCCTTCCGAAAACAGCAAATCCTTTTGACCAGGGCTCATCGGGGACGGAAACTGGCTAAACACCGATTCGGTCGTCAACATCTCCTCCGCACCGCCCGTCCCGGACGACCGGCGCGCCATCCCCATACCCGTCTTTGAATACACAATACCGCTCCCATCCGGCAACCACGCACCCACCACCCCATGCGGATGGCCCTTCGTCCACTCCCGCCACTCCCCACCACCCAGCGGCATCGCCCACAACGACCAATCGGCCTCCACCGGATCAAACCGCGCAATCAGCGCCGTCTTCCCATCCGGCGAAATGTCCCGCACCTCATACGGCCCCGGTGGAACCGAAATGGCCGATTCCGTCCCATCCATCCCCACCCACACCAACGTCCGATCCGACACCTCACGCACTCGCCGGGCGTAAATCAGCGTCCCGGTCTCAGACACAGCACAGTCCCCGCCGCTCCATACCGCCACCGCCACATCCGGCACAACCACCGTCTCCGGCCCGGTTATCGCCATCCGGTCTACGTCAAACGCCGCCGCCGTTAGCTTCGTCCGCCGGTGAAATAGCAGATGCCCCGTCGGCAGCAATTGTCCCCCGCCCGCCGCCACCAGCAGCTTGTGTTTCTGCGTCTCCATGTCCCAGGCAAGCACCTCCCGGTCCGGCGACTGCGACCGCGACACCAACAACTCCTTCCCCGATGGCAACAGCTGCATCCCCAGGTGCCACTCCTGCCCCCGCGCCGCCGGGTCTTTCCTCGTAACCTGCTCCGCCTTTCCGGTCCCATCCATCGGAATCCGCCAGACAGCCGTCACCAATTGCTCCGGATCATCCCCTGATGCCGAATAGTAGATCATCCCATCCCGCGTGACAAATCCGCTCTCGGGAATCCCCGAGCCCACGCGCACCAACCGCCTCACCGCCCCGTCCAAAGTCACCGCGCACAGGTCCCCCTGGTGCCGCATCCCAATCGTTTCCCCGTCGTGGGAAAGAAAAAGCCCCGACGCCCTCTCCGAGTTCGGCAACTCATGCACAACGCGGTCCGAAACTCGGAAGTAGTAGACCTTGGGGGAACCACCCAGCGGCCCCGCCAAAAACACCACCGTCTGGCCATTCGCCGATATCGCCATGGAGGGTCCAAATTGCGTCAACAAGACCATCCCTTTCGGCACGTCGACACTGAAATGTTCCGCTTCCCCTCCGGTCCTGCGTCCTGTCCCCCGCCAAAACCAATACCCGGCCGCGCTCGCCGCCGCCAGGGCGCCCGCCCCCATCGCCGGCAACATCCACCGCCGCGTGGGGCGATCCGGAACCACAACGTCCGCCGCGTCCAACTCCAATTCCAACTCTTCCGGTTCGGGAACAATCTCCACCGGCGCCGAACTCACCGGCGCTCCCGCAGGCGGCACAAACCGAATCGGCGCCAGGAACCGGTATCCCTTTCGCGGTATCGTTTTCACAAACCGCGGGTTCTCCGGCACGTCATCCAACACCTGGCGCACCTTCCGCACCGCCGTGTTCAGGCTCGTGTCGAACTCTACGTTCGTGTCGGCCGGCCATAAACGCTCCCGCAGTTCTTCCCGTGTCACCAGCCCCGGCGCGCGCTCCACCAGCACAGCCAGCAGACGCGCGGGTTGTTCCTGCAGTTTCACCACTCGCCCGTGGCGCTGCAACTGTAAACCGGTGAGCTCGAACTCCCAATCGCCGAAACAGGCAATTCGGGCCGGTTGCTCCGCTCTCTGCGTTTCTGACATACCGACGATCTAACCTTTCCATGGTACACCGCGCCGTCAAAATCAGTTCACAAACCGCTAAAAACCTCATATAAATCAAACATTTAACAGTTCAGAACAAAGTTTCCCCCAATTCAGCCGCAGTCCATTGCGCCCATCCGGAATTCTCCCCCATGCTCAGTTTCACCAACCCAAACAAGGGCTACTTTAGATGAAACTTCAATACCTGCTGCTCCTACTCTGTGCCGCCTTCGCGCCTGCGCTTCGCGGCCAAACAGACGATGAAATTGTCCAAAAGCCGATCTACACTCGGTCAGATGGTACCGTCCTCTGGGACGACTGCGGGGGGAAAGATGAACGCGCCTGCCTTGGCTTCAACCCCTCGTTCAGATACCTCCCCGGCTCCGGCACGGCCCCACGCTGCGACCGCACCCTGGATGTCTCCTTCGAACCTGGCGGCGCCTACTGTCGCGCTCTCGGCCGCCGCTCGATAATTCCCACTCCGGCCTACCTGCAGTCCAAAATTCCCATCGGCAAGAACCTCGTTCAGCATCAGGACGATCAATTCAGCCGTATCTCCGCCGACCTTCCCATTAACCTTGTCCCCATCATCGGCACCCACAACTCGTATTCCAACTACCAGGACGGTGGCGACAGCATCTTCAACGTCGACCAGGACTTCACCATCTCCGACCAGCTTCAACTTGGCGCCCGGCATCTCCGGCTCGACCCGGTTGCCCACATCTCTTCGAACACCCCGATTCTCTGCCACGAAACCAACTACGACATCCCCGGCCTATCCTCTTTTAACCTCCCGACCAATGAACGCGAACTCTGCGGCACCAGCCTCGTCGGTATCGGCATCTACTCCGGCTCCTTCTCCTACAGCCGCCCTGTCTATCTCGCCGTCCGCGAACTTCGGAACTGGCTCGATGCCCACCCGTCGGAATTCGTGATCCTCCGCATCAACTTCGTTTCGCAGACAGTCGAAAAAAACGACATTCTTCTAGTGCTTCGCCACGAACTGGGGGACCGCATCTATCCCCTCAACACCACCGACATGCCCACCCTCCGGGAAATCCGTGCCGACGGCAAACAAGTCTTCATCCACTCTGCCGCCAGCGGCTTTTCCACCAACCACGTATGGAGGAGCGATGAGCCGTATCCCAACAACAGCACCTCCAACATCGGCTTCCCGTTCTGCCTTGACCATGAGAACGTTCCGGTCGGAATTGGCCGTCCTCAGAAAGACGGGAAAGGCTATTTCAAATGGTCCAACATTGGCGAAGACCGTTCTCTGTCAAATATCGTTGAAGCCCCCAACGGCTTTGGCCTCATCAGCGCACTGGAAACCGAACTAGCCACCCACTGCGGCTACTCCATGATCGGTTTCGACTTTCTTCATGCGCTCCCTCGCGCCGTGAAGGTCAACCTCCCCACCGGCACTGTCATCGATTTCTCCGGACCTTCGCCGGATCCTCGGCCTGGCAACGCGATCTGGTCCTGGCTCCCATCGAACGCCCTGGACACACCGCTCCCTGCCACGCTCGAACGCTTCAACGCCGTTCAGCCCACCCTCACGCCCCAGCTTTACGACTATCGCAACTATCGAATGTCTTCGGCGGCCGAATCCACTGCGCTTCGCTTCGCCTGTGCCGGACCCAAAAACGTCATGGATCCCCGCAACTATACCTGGGCAATCTCCACCGGAGCAGGTGTCTGGAAGAACGGCGAAGACGCCTGCCAGGCCATCGGCCCCACGTATCACTTCTGGCGTCCCATGTCCGGCCCGGAAAAGCAAACGCTCGTCGATGCCATGAAGGCGGCGTCCGTCAATCGAGTGTGGCTCAATCACTACCCGCAGAAGACCTTCTTGCTCCCCGCTGACATCCAGATCGACGCCACGCCGTCGACTCCTTACGTCCGCGATGTCCTCATCACCAGCGGCTACGGTGGCAAGTTCCGCGTCTCCTTCACGCCTTCCAACGGCGCTCCAAACTTCCTAGTGGTCCCCGGCGGGACTCTGGGCAACCCCATCTTTACCGTCTGGTTAAACAATCCCGCCCTCGCCAGCGCGTCGGCAGGCATCTACCAGGGCGTTCTCCGCGTGGAAGAAACCATCCCCGGCACCAGCCAGGTCGGCATCTCCGAATCCAAAGTGATACTCAACTTCACCCGTCCCGATGGCGCCCTCGTCGTCAATCCGAACCCGGTCAACTTCCTCGATAATCCGGTCCAAACCGTCCAGATTACGTCGAGCTCCATTCCGGCCACGCTCGAGTTCAACCAGCAGATCCCTGTCTGGCTTACCGCCTCGCTGAACCGGCTCACCACGCCGGCCGTCATGACACTCACCGCGGATCTGTCGAAAATCACCGGTCCGCAGTCGGCCAATCTCACCATCAGGCCCCAAACCTCCGGAGTTGCCGGCGTTACGTTCCCCATCAACATCGACGTCAGCCAGACCACCTTCACCTCCAATCCGGCCGGCGTCGAACTCACGATCGATGGTGTACCCACAGCCACACCGGCCACCCGCTCCTGGCTGGTCAATACCGTCCACTCCATTGAAGCGCCGGCCACCGTCACAGGCATCGGCTCGCGCCAAACCTTCACCGGTTGGAGCAACGGCCTCACGCAAGCGGCGGCCTCTCTGCCCGCGCGCTCCGGCCTGCAAACCATTACCGCGAACTACGCCGTCTCCCGCCTGCTGACGCTCGGGGCCCAACCGGTCAAAGGCGGCACGCTCTCGGTCGCCAACCCATCGGCGGATGGCTACTATCCCGATGGCGCCACCGTCTCCCTCATCGCCACACCCGCGCCTGGGTTCGTTTTCCAGCGCTTCAGCGGTGACAGCATCGCCACCATCAGCCCGGCGTCGCTCACGATGAATCGGGCCAAACAGGTCACCGCCATCTTCGTCTCCGAACAAGGAAAGACCACCATCAACTCCGTGCCTTCCGGGCTTTCCGTCCTCGTCGATGGCGTTACCTACACCACCCCCGCGTCCTTTGTCTGGCCCACCGGCGAATCCCACAGCGTCGCCGCGCCTCTGCAGGCTGGCGCCAATCCCGGCGTTCGCTACTCGTTCGATTCCTGGGCCGATGGCAACCTCACCAGCCCCCGGACCATCAACGGCGCCAGCGCCGCCGCCACCTATACCGCCGTCTTTAACACCGAGTATCAGGTCAGCGTCAACGTCGCTCCGTCCAATGCGGGCACAGTGAAAGGTCCCGGCTGGTACCGCGTCGGCTCGTCGGTAACCCTCCAGCCGCAGCCAGCCGCGGGCTTCCAGTTCGCCAACTTCACCGGCATCGCCAGCCCGCAGATTGTCGTCGATTTCCCCATCAACGCCACGGCGAACTTTACCGCCATCGGCGCTCCCATCCTCGTGGCCTCCTCAGCCGCCCGGACGGACCTCGGCAACGGCACCGTTCGCGTCCCGCTCGTGCTCTCCAACCTGGGAGCCGGCCCCGCCGGCGACGCCGTCATCACCGGCCTCGATAACTTCCAAACACCTCTGGGAGCCGGCGCGGTGACGCCAGTCTTCCCCCCGGGCGGTATCGCCGTCGGCACCATCTTCCCCAAGCAAACCGGCCAAACCGTGGTCGATTTTGCCTGGCCAACCTCGGCGACCAGAGTCACCTTCCGGGTTCTCTACAAAGCCAACAACGGCGCCTACTCCGGTGCTAACACCATCACCCTATTCCGGTAGAACCCCATGAAAACGACACTCACTATACTTCTGTCACTCACACTCGGAGGGGTCGCCCACGCGGCCCCCCTTCTCACCCTCAACCCCTCTACCGGGCCTGTCTACGCCCAACCTGGAGACACCACCGGCTGGGGTTTCACCCTCACCGCCGATCCGCTGGAATGGACCACCATTATCGGCACCGTAGTTCTGAATCAAACGCTTC
>CANIFK010000067.1 GCA_947466555.1 Acidobacteriota bacterium
CGCTGAACCGCGCTGGCCCCTGTTGCCGTGCCAGCCGGTTGGCCTGGCGCGTCGCCTGCAAGTCTTTGCTTCTCTCACTGGACTGGGCACTCGACTGGGCCGGCGAGTAGGCTTCCCGGCAATGGCAGCTATTCCCTATGCGATTCGACATACTATCTGCCTTATCGGAGTGGGAATAGAGTGTTTTAGCGAATGTGAAAGGAATTCTGCCGGGCAACCGGAGATTCTTCCAGAACTTCCACATCCCGCACCTCGCCCCACCGCGGCCCCTGCCACAGCCGCCCCTGCAAAGCGTCCAACGCCTCCGCCGACCCCTGCGCAAACGCCTCCACCCGCCCGTCATCCAGATTCCGCACCCAGCCGTCCAGACGCAACTCCACCGCCTCCCGCTGCACAAACCGGCGGAAGCCCACCCCCTGCACCCGCCCCCGTACCAACCAGCGGCGCGCCTGCATGCCCAAACTACCCGGCCGCTTCCTGCTTCTCTTTCTTCAAGTCCAGATACCGCGCCCGCGATTCAGTAATCGCCTTCCGCGCCTCCGGCGGCCCGCCCCAGCCTTCCATCTTCGGAACCACACCCTGCAGTTCCTTATAAATAGTGAAGAAGTGCTCGATCTCCCGCCGGACGTGCGGAAAGATCTGGTCCAGCGTATGGATCTGGTCGTAGCGAGGATTCCGAGTCGGCACCGCGAGAATCTTCTCATCGACGCCCATCTCATCGGCCATGTACAACACGCCCACCGGACGGCTCTCAATCAGGCAGCCCGTAAAGCTCGGCTCATTCACCAGGCACAACACGTCGATCGGGTCACCGTCGCCGGCCATCGTCCCTGGGATAAATCCGTAGTCACCCGGATAATGCATCGGCGAATACAGCGCCCGGTCCAACCGGAAAACCCCCAGCTTGCCGTCGTACTCAATCTTGTTCCCGGAGTTCTTCGGGATTTCAATAATGACGCGGACTATCTCCGGGCAGTCCGGGCCCGGATCGATATCGTACAGCGAAAAGTTGGGAATCACATTCAAAGGGTAGCAAATTCGGGGTAATGGGGGTACGGGGAAGCGCGCTTCGCCGATTGTTCGCCCTTTTAGACGCAAGACAAAAGAAAGACGGGACTTAGCCCCCAAAAAAAGGCGGGACTACCCCCAAGAAGCCCTTGTATCGGGGGGCCTTTGGAGTCTATCCTTGTGAAGTGGAATTGAAAGTGGGCGAAAGTGTCACTCAGGGGAAATCTTTATGATTGACCTTGGCAAAGGAGCTGCCGACAAGCAGCCCCTCGGCAAGTTCGAAACCCGCTGCGACGAAAAGGGCCGCATTCGCCTCCCTGGCTCCTGGCTGCATTTCTTCACTCATGACCTTAAAGATAACAGAGCGTTTGCCACTTCTCTCGATGGATCCGTCGTACGCATCTACCCGGAATCCATCTGGCGCCACAACCTCGCCATCTTTGAAGAGGCCAGCGAACACTCCGCCGAAGTCGAACACCTCCTTAATCTCGCCAACCACTACGGCACCGAAACCGACCTCGATGCCAACGGACGCATCCTCCTCTCCCAGGACCTTCGCTCCGAACTCGGCCTCCTCGGCGACCTCGTCGTCGGCACTGGCAAAAAGGGTGTCATCCACGTCTACCGCAAGGCCGACCACGAAGCCCTCATCAAGAACGCAAAATCTGTCGCTCCCGACGTTATTCAAACTCTCACCCGTTTAGGGATGCGGTAAAGGCAATGAATGCAACACGTCTCAGTCATGCCGGCGGAAACCCTGGAGGCACTCCAGCTGCAGAGCGGTTTCTCTGCGCTCGACTGCACCCTCGGTCTCGCGGGCCACGCGCGGCTCATCAGCGCCGCCGTCGGTCCCTCCGGGCACGTGTATGCCTGCGATACGGATTCCGAATCGATCGTCCTGGCCAAAGCCAATCTGGTCGATGCCCCCAGCCCCGTCACCATTCTGCACACACCCTTCTCGCATGCCCGGCAGGCTCTGGACCAAAGCGGGATGACAGCCAAGGTCGATGCCCTACTCGCCGACTTCGGGACCAGCATGATGCATTTCCAAACGCCGGAGCGCGGCTTCAGTCTGATGCACGACGGCCCGTTGGACATGCGGCTCGACAGGACCTCGGACACCGAAACAGCAGCCGACCTGGTCAACGGTCTGGCCGAAAAAGAATTAGCGAATTTGATCTACACCACTGGAGAAAGGAGAAGTCGAGCAATAGCCAGAGCACTGGTGCGGGCACGCCCGATTGTGACAATGCATCAATTTGCATCGGTCATTCTCGCGGCCGTGCCCCGTACCGGAAAACTGCATCCGGCCACGCTTTCGGCTCTCAGTCTCCGTATCGCGGTGAACAACGAGTATCAGGAAATCGACACGCTGATCAACGAACTTCCCTCGCTGGTTCGCCCCGGCGGACGAGTGGCGTTCATCACCTTTCACTCGGGCGAGGACCTCATTGCCAAAACCGGTACACGCCGATTGGCAAAAGAGGGCAAGGCCAAGTTGATCAACAAACACGTTCTTATACCCACGCCGGAGGAAGTCCGGCGCAACCCAGCCAGCCGCAGCGCCAAAATGCGGGTGCTGGAAATGCTCTGATCTTTGGCAAAGCAACACGTAGGGGGAATTGAAGTATGGCTTTCGGATGGATTTTTGAAAAGAAGAGCGGCGCCTCGCACCAGGCCCACTCCCGGACCCAGGCTGGCCGCTATCATCTACGGCCCATGCCGAACGAAGACATCCACGTCTTTGTGAAAAAAATCGACAACACGCGCGTCGTCCGCGAACAGGACCCCAAGGCCAACGCCTCGGCCTGGAAGACCATCTCGGTCGCCACCATGTTCGCCCTGCTCGTCGTCGGCCTCATCGTCCCGATCGCCAACAGCTATCTGGCCGGCTACACGGTCGCCGAAATCGAAAAGCAGAACAACCAGCTCGCCGCCCAGGTGGCCCGCTACTCCGTGCGCGAAAGCGAACTCACCAGCCTCGAAGCGCTCGCCCGCGCCGCCAAGAACCAGAAGTTCATCGACCCCACGCCTGAAAGCATGGTCGTCTTGAACGACACCCGCACCGGCACCGTTGCTCTCAACCGCAACCGCAACCGGCAATAATTTTCGATTCGCGGACCGGACCTCCGACCGGCCTGGCGGAACAGGGCGCCGTTTTTCCCCCGAAACGGCGCCCCGCCTTCTTCCAGTCCTGGAGCGAGCCCAGCCCGCGCAAACCGCAACCGTAGTAAAACCTCCCCCCCAAACATCCGTGATCAATAAGGAGCGCCCATGGAAACGACGGTAGAGCCGCAAGCACAACGGCGGCTAACCCTCGTGGCGTGGTTTGGTGTCATCTGGGGAGTCGTTCTGATCGCCCGCCTGATTCACCTCCACGTCATCGAGCATGATTCTCTTCGCCAGATAGCCAAGAGCCAGCAGGAACATAAAGTGGATGTGCCCGCCGCTCGCGGCACCATCTATAGCGGTGGCGAAGGCGGCGGCCCGCTGGCCCTCTCCGTCCCCGTTCGCCGCGTCGCCATCAACCCCCTCCGCGTCCAGGACGGCGGCGAACCCTTTGTCGCCACCGTTCTCAACGGCCTCATCGGCATCGATGCCGACGCCCTTGCCAAGGAAATCCACGAAGCCAAATACCCCTCCGATGGCGGCCCCCGCAAAGGCTATCTCGTCGTCAAGGAAGACGCCTCCAACGAAGAGATCAACCGCCTTCGCCAAAGCAAGCTCGACATCTTCACCATCGAAAACACCTACCGTCGCGAATACCCCAAAGGCTCTCTCGCCTCCCACGTCCTCGGCTGGGTGAACCGCGAAGGTCACGGCGACGCCGGCATCGAACGCGGCCTCGAACAGGAACTCGCCGGCGTCCCCGGACGCATGCACATGCTCCGCGACTCCCGCAATCGCGACTACTACGGCGAAGTCATCAACGAAGAGAAGCCCGAACCCGGCCTCCACATCACCCTCACCATCGATGAAGCCATCCAGTACGCCGCCGAAAAGGCTCTGAAAACCGCCATCGAAGAGGAACACGCCCCCTCCGGCACCGTCGTCGTCCTCAACCCCAAAACCGGCGACATCCTGGCCATGGCCAGCTACCCCTCCTTCGACCCGCGCGAAAAGCCGAAAAACGACAACGAAATGCTGGAGCGGATGAACCTCACCATCTCCGCCCCCTTCGAACCCGGCTCCGTCTTCAAGGCCATCACCGTCGCCGCCGCCCTCGAAACCACGCGCCTCCGCCCGGAGACCATCATCAACTGCGGCAACGGCATCATCAAACTCCCCGGCCGCGTCGTCCACGATCACGACTCCTACTCCGCCCTGCCCATGACCATGGTGCTCGCCAAGTCCTCCAACGTCGGCGCCATCAACATCGGCCTCACCGTGAAAAACCAGCCCATGTACGATTACATGCGCAAGTTCGGCTTCGGCGACAAAACCAACATCCCCCTCCCCGGCGAATCCGGCGGCAAAGTCCACCCCGTTCGCGACTGGACCGCCGCCTCCATGGGCTCCATCGCCATGGGCCATGAAATGATGGTGACGCCCCTCCAACTCGCCCAGGCCTTCGGCGTCATCGCCAACAACGGCTTCCTCGTGCGCCCCCGCATCGTCAAGGCGCGCACCAACGCCGCCACCGGCAAGAAGGAAATGATGCCCCCCGCCCAGCCGGAAAACCGCATCAAACCGGAAACCGCCATTGAACTCCGCCGCATGCTGGAGCAGGTCGTTCTCGAAGGCACCGGCAAACTCGCCCGCCTGAAGAAGGGCTACACCGTCGCCGGCAAAACCGGCACCGCGCAGATGGTCGACGCCCGCACCGGCAAGTACCTCCACCGCTACAACTCCTCCTTCGTCGGCTTCGCTCCCGTTGCCGATCCGCAGATCGTCGTCGCCGTCACCATCAACGGTTCGTATAAGTACGGCGGCGCCACCGCCGGCCCGGTCTTCCGCGAAGTCGCCGGCGCCGCCCTCCGCACCCTCGGCGTGCAGAAGGATCTCATCGAAGAGGAACCGGCCGCCAAGCCCGAACCCGAACCCAGCCGCGAACCCGTTGCCCGCCCGCAGTTGGCCGTCAACACCCCCGCGCCTGAACCCGCGCCCGTCGACCCCGCGCTCGCCAATGGCCCCAAAACGCCCGACTTCCAGGGCCTCACCATGCGCGCCGTCCTCGCCAAATCCGCCAACGAAGGCTGGAAGGTGGAGGCCGTCGGCCGCGGCATCGCCCGCGTCCAGGAGCCCACTCCCGGCACCCCCGTTGCCAGCAAACGCGTACGAGTCGTCTTCCGTCCCTAGGTGCGTATGACGATCCACGAACTTCTCGACGGAGCCGGCCTCGTCCAAGCCGCCTCTCCGGACACGCTCCATCTTCCCGTGAGCGGCCTGGCCTATGACTCGCGCCAGGTCGCGCCCGGTTATCTCTTCTTTGCCTTCGCTGGAAGCAAAGTCGATGGCGGCCGCTTCGCCAACGACGCGCTCGCCCGGGGTGCCTGCGCCGTGGTCTACGAGACCGCGCCCGACACTCCGCCCGCGCATCCCCACGTCGTTGTCGCCCACGGCCGCCACGCCCTCGCCCAAGCCGCCAAGCGCTTCTACAACAAGCCCGACGAAAGCATCGAAATCATCGCCTTCACCGGCACCAACGGCAAGTCCACCGGCACCATGCTCGCCGATGGCATCCTCCAACACACCGGCCACAAAACGTCGCTCATAAACACCATCGGCTATCACATCGGCGGCGCCCCGCGCCCGGCCGTCAACACCACCCCGGAATCGCTCGACGTCTATAAAATCGCCGCCGAAACCCGCGACCTCGGCGGCAAATATCTCTCCATGGAGATCTCCTCCCACGCCCTCGCCCTCGGCCGCGTGGAATACCTCAAAGTCGCCGCCGCCGTCTTCACCAACCTCACCCGCGACCACCTCGATTTCCACCTGACAATGGAAGCCTACGGCGCCGCCAAGGCCCGCCTCTTCGGCCCCGATTTCGCCCCCGCCAGCGCCATCCTCAACGCCGACGAACCCTTCTCCACCGAAATCAAAGTCGCCCCCCAATCCCGCCGTCTCACCTACGGCCTCGCCGCCGGTGCCGATTACCGCGCTACCGACATCCATTCCACCTTCGCCGGCCTCCGCTTCACCATCCCCGGCCACGCTAAAATCCGCTCCCGCCTCGTCGGCGATATCAACGTCTACAACATCCTCGCCGCCTCCGCCGCCTGCCACTCGCTCGGCCTAACGTGGGACGAAATCACCGCCGGCATCGAAGCCTTCCCCGGCGTCCCCGGGCGCTTTGAACGCGTCGAAGCCGGCCAGGATTTCCTCGTCGTCGTCGACTACGCCCATACCGACGCCGCCATCACCAACGTCATCCGCGTCGCACGCCAGCTCCTCAACGGCAAGGGCCGCGTGATCACCTTGTTCGGCTGCGGTGGCGATCGCGACCGCGCCAAACGCCCCCTCATGGGCGTCGCCGCCGCCAAGGATTCCGACGCCGTTTTCCTCACCTCCGATAACCCCCGCAGCGAAGACCCCTTCGCCATCATCAACGATGCCGTCGTCGGCGCCCGCCGCTTCGACACGCCCCTCACCGTCGAACCCGATCGCGAAAAGGCTATCCACGCCGCCATCGCCTCCGCCCGCCCCGGCGACGTCGTCCTGCTCACCGGCAAAGGCCACGAAGACTACCAGATCATCGGCGACAAAAAGATCCACTTCAGCGACAGAGAAGTAGCAATCAAGGCCATCCAAGCCCGAGGCCACAAATGATCCTCACCGTCAACGAAATCGCGGAATTCGTGGGCGCCGCAAACCCCAACGACGCGCGCCCCATCGGCCAGTGGAGCATCGACACGCGCACCCTCCCGGCCGGCGCCCTCTACATCGCTCTGAGAGGCGATACCCACGACGGCCACAACTTCCTCGAAGCCGCCGCCCAACGGGGCGCCACCGCGGCTCTAGTCGACGACCGCAACTGGCCCGAAACACCCGGCCTACGCCTCATCCGCGTCGCCGATACCCTCGCCGCCCTCCAGCAACTCGCTGCCCGCGCCCGCCGCAAAATCACCTACCCCCTCGTCGCCATCACCGGCAGCGCCGGCAAGACCACTACCAAGGAAACCGTCGCCGCCCTCACCGGCGCCGCCCGCAACGAAGGCAATCTCAACAACCACATCGGCCTGCCTCTCTCCCTTCTCCGCTTGAACGCCCACGCCCAATGCGCCGTGCTCGAAATGGGCATGAACCACGCGGACGAAATCCGCTTCCTCGCCGATATCGCCCGCCCCAACATCGGCCTCGTCACCAACGTCGGCACCGCGCACATTGAAAACTTCTCCGGCATCGAAGGCATCGCCCTCGCCAAGCGCGAACTCATCGAAGAGCTCGGCCCCAATGGCGTTGCCGTCCTCAACTACGACGACCCGCGCGTCCGCGCCTTCGCCGAAATTCACCCCGGCCGAATCGTCAATTACGGCATCGAACAGGGCGCCGACGTCCGCGCCGAAAACGTCCAAATCACCGCTACCGGCTCCACCTTCCATATCCACGGCACGCCCTTTGAAATCCAGCTACCCGGAAAACATGGCGTGTCCAATGTAACGGCAGCCGTCGCTGTTGGATCTATTCTCGGTATTCCTCTCAGCTCCATGGCCGAAGCCGCCCGCTCGCTCCAAAGTGGCAAAATGCGCGGCGAACGCCTCACCCACAACGGCATCACCATCTTGAACGACTGCTACAACAGCAACCCCGAAGCGGCCAAAGCCATGCTCGACACGCTGGCCGCCATGCCCGGCTCCCGCAGAATCGCCGTCCTCGGCGAAATGCTCGAACTCGGCGTCTGGGCCGAAAAGATGCACGCCGAAGTGGGCGCCCACGCCGCAGCCATCGGCATCGACGTGGTTGTCGCCATTCGCGGCGCCGCCCGCCACCTGGCCCAAGCGGCCGAAAAGGCCGGCGTCGAAACCCATTTCTTCGAGGAGCCCGCCAGCGCCGGCGACGCCCTCCGCACCATCGCCCGACAAGGCGACGTAGTGCTTTGCAAGGGCTCGCGCGGCACGCGCGTCGAAAAAGCTCTGGAAAGGTTCATGGCCAACTAATGCTCTATTGGCTACTGTTTGAAAAGCTGTTCCCTCACTTCGGCCCGGCCCGTCTGTTCGGCTACGTCACGTTCCGCACCGCCTTCGCCAGCCTCTCGGCCCTGTTCATCTCCATCTGGCTCGGCCCCCTGCTCATCCGCAAACTCCGCGAATTCCAAATCGGCCAGCACATCCGCGAAGAGGTCACTAACCACCAGAAAAAAGCCGGCACCCCCACCATGGGCGGCCTGCTCATCGTCATCGCCATCGTCGTGCCCACACTGCTCTGGGCCAACCTCACCAACCCCTACATCTGGATCGCCCTCTTCGGCCTCCTCTCCTTCGGCGCCATCGGCTTCTATGACGACTTCACCAAGGTCAAGAAGATGCGCAACCTCGGCCTCACCGCGCGCAAGAAGTTCGCCCTCCAGGTCCTCTCCAGCGTCCTAATCGGCATCATGCTGCTCAACCTCCACGCCCGCGGCGGCTACGCCACCAGCATGAACATCCCCTTCTTCAAATCCTTCAAACCGGACCTCCTGGTGTCGGACTGGCTCAGCAACCCGCTCACCTATCCCTTCGCCATCGTCTTCTTCTTTCTCTTCCTGGTCATCGTCCTCGCCGGCTCCTCCAACGCCGTCAACCTGACCGACGGTCTCGACGGCCTCGCCATCGGCCTCATGGTCATCGCCGCCGGCGCCATGACGATCCTCACGTACCTAAGCGGCCACCGCGAATTCGCCGTCTATCTCGATCTCGCCCGCCTCCCCGGCGCAAGCGAACTCACCATCTTCTGCGGCGCCATGACGGGCGCCTCCCTCGGCTTCCTTTGGTACAACGCCCACCCGGCCGAAGTGTTCATGGGCGACGTCGGCGCGCTCGGCCTCGGTGGCGCCATGGGCACCGTCGCCGTCCTCATCAAACAGGAATCGCTCCTGCTCTTCATTGGCGGCGTCTACGTCATCGAACTCATGAGCGTCGTCCTCCAGGTGGCCAGCTTCAAGCTCCGAAAAAAACGGATCTTCCGCATGGCCCCCATCCACCATCACTTTGAACTCCTGGGCTGGCACGAAGCCAAAGTCATCACCCGCTTCTGGATCATGGGCCTCATCATGGCCCTCTTCGCCCTCACCACTCTGAAACTCCGATGACCGACCATCGCAACAAGAAAACCCTCATCGTCGGCGCGGGCAAATCCGGCCTCGCCGCCGCGCGCTATCTCCGCGCCCGCGGGGCCGACGTGACCATCTCCGACGCCAAACCCCAGTCCCAAACCGAGTTCCCTCAAACCACCCAAAACGAAACCGATTCCGACGGCTTCCCGCTGATCATCCAGTCCCCCGGCGTCCCCCTCGAACTGCCCATCTTCGAACACGCCCGCGCCCGCGGCGCACGCATCATCGGCGAACTCGAACTCGCCGCCGAAGAACTCTCCGGCACCATCACCGCCATCACCGGCGCCAACGGCAAAACCACCACCACCGCCCTCATCGGCCACATCTTCCAACACGCCGGCCGCCACACCCTGGTCGGCGGCAACATCGGCGTCCCCGTCACCGATCTCGTCGAGCCCTCCACCCAGGACTCCAACGTCGTCCTTGAACTATCCAGCTTCCAACTCGAAACCATCGAGACCTTCAAAGCCCACACCTCACTCGTCCTCAACATCACCCCGGACCACCTCGATCGCCACCACACCATGGCGCGCTACATCGATGCCAAGGCCCGGCTCGTCGAAACCCAAACGGCCGACGGCTTCACCGTCCTCAACGCCGCCGAACCCAACGCCCGCGCCCTCGCCACCCGCACAAAAGCCAAAGTGATCTGGTTCAACACCACCACCCTGGCCGAAAACGCGGTAGCCAGCTACGATCACCAGATCTGGCTCGGCCTCGCCCCCCTCATGCCTGAAAGCGACATCCCCCTCCCCGGCCGCCACAACGTCGAAAACGTCATGGCCGCCGCGGCCGCCGCCTGGCTCGCCGGCATCGCCCCCGCCACCATCGCGGAGGCCGTGAAATCCTTCCCCGGCGTCGAACACCGCATCGAATTCGTCCGCGAACTCGATGGCGTCCGCTACTACAACGACTCCAAGGCCACCAACGTCGACGCCGCCGAAAAAGCCATCGACGCCTTCCACGGCAACCTCTGGATCATCCTCGGCGGTAAGGACAAATACTCCGACTACCGCCCCCTCGCCGCCCGCCTCAAGCCCAAAGCCAAAGGCATTCTCCTCATCGGCGCCGCCGCACCCATCATCCGCCAGCATCTTTCCGAAGCGGACCCTTCCCTGCCCCTTACCGATTGCGATACCCTCGAAGTGGCTATTCGCACGGCACGCCCCCTCCAGGCGCGCGGGGACATCGTCTTGTTATCTCCAGCCTGCGCCAGCTTTGACCAATATCAAAGCTACGAACATCGCGGGCGATCGTTCAAAACCCTGGTAAATAGCCTGTAACTGCACGGAGTAAGTAAATGTCGAAACGCGTAACAATGGACTGGACATTGTTCTTCACGGTCGCCGCCATGGTCGCCGTAGGATTGATCATGATTTACTCGGCCTCCTCCATCACGGCGGAGTCCCGGTACGGCAAACACCCCCTCTACTTCATCGGCATGCAGCTCGGCTGGGCCGTCGTCGGCTTCGGCGCCCTCATGCTCATGCGCCGCTTTGACTATCGCAAACTCCGCCGCCCCGAATGGGCCTTCGGCCCCATGGCCATCGTCCTCTTCCTCCTCCCCGTCGCCTATTTTGTCGATCCTAAACACCGCTGGATCCCCCTCGGCATCGGCAACATCCAGCCCTCGGAACTCGCCAAACCCGCCATGGTCATCTTCCTCGCCTACTTCCTCACCTGGCGCCACGCGGCCATCAACGACACCAAATTCACCCTCCGCCCCGCCGCCGCCGTCCTCGGCGTGCTCTTCCTACTGGTCGCCATCGCCGATCTCGGCACCGCCGTCGTCCTCGCCGTCACCGCCGTCACCATGTTCTTCATCGCCGGCCTCGACCGCCGCTTCCTCATCACCGCCGGCTCCCTCGCCATCGTCTGCATGTCCGTCGCCATCGTCTCCAAGCCCTACCGCTTCCGCCGCGTCATCGAGATGTTCGACCCGACGTACGAAAAGGTCGACAAGTACGACGCCACCGGCAAAATCAAACCCTACATCCTCAGCTCCGCCTCCGTCAGCGACACCGGCTACCAGGCCCGCCAGGCCAAAATCGCCCACGGCTCCGGCGGCATCTTCGGTCTCGGCCTCATGCACGGCCGCCAAAAACACTTCTACCTCCCCGAATCCCACACGGATTTTATCTACGCTGTGATCGGTGAGGAACTCGGCCTATGGGGCACATCCGCCATCTTGTTCGGCTACTTCATCATCATCTGGCGAGGCATACGTATCTTCCTCCTCGCCCCCGATGACTATGGCCGCATGCTCGCCTTGGGCCTCACCGTCGCCCTCGGTTTCCAAGCCCTCTTCAACATCACCGTCGTCCTCGGCCTCGGCCCCACCAAGGGCATCCCACTCCCCATGATCAGCTACGGCGGCAGCGCCCTGATGACCACTCTCGCCTCCCTCGGCATCCTGCTCAACGTCAGCGAAAACGTCGGCTAACGAATGACCCAGCGAGCCTTCATCATGGCCGGCGGCGGCACCGGGGGACACGTCATCCCCGGCATCGCCGTCGCGCGTGAACTCGCCGCCCGCGGCCACAAACCCATCTTCATCGGCACCCGCGACGGCATGGAGTCCCGCCTCGTCCCCGCCGCCGGCTTCCCCATCGAATGGATCGAAATCGGCGGCCTCAAAGGGCTCAGCCTCGTCCGCCGCGCCAAAACCGTCATCGAACTCCCCTCCTCCGTCTGGGCCGCCCGCCATATCCTCAAGGCCCACAACGCCGCCGGCGTCTTCTCCATGGGTGGCTACGCCGCCGCCCCCGTCGTCCTCGCCGCCGCCCTCTCCGGCACCCCCGTCGTCCTCATGGAACCCAACGCCATGCCCGGCATGACCAATCGCCGCATGGCCCGCTTCGCCCGCCGCGCCCTCGTCAGTTTCAACGAAGCCGTCCCCTTCTTCCCCGCCGGCCGCGTCGAAGTCACCGGCCTCCCCGTCCGCCCCGAATTCTTCGATATCCCCGAAAAGCCACGCGCCACCCCGCCCATCATCCTCGTCACCGGCGGCAGTCGAGGCTCCCGCACGCTCAACTACGCCACCCGCGACCTCCCTTCCCTCGACGCCACAATCATCCTCCAATCTGGCCGCGACATGCACGACGAAATGCGCAAGTCCATCAAGAACCCCGCCGTCGAAGTCCGCCCCTTCTTGGACGACATGCCCCAGGCTTTTGCCGACGCCGACTTGATCGTCTGCCGCTCCGGCGCCGGCACCGTCAGCGAACTCGCCGCCTCCGGCAAACCCTCAATCCTCATCCCCTACCCCTTC
>CANIFK010000068.1 GCA_947466555.1 Acidobacteriota bacterium
GAACAATCCGAACGCCGGCCCGGCTGCCGAATACGCCGAGTTGTCCAAGCACATCGACGGGCTGCTTAAAGCGGCGCCGGCGAAACCGGCTGCTGCTGCTCGTCCAGTTGGAGCTCCGACTGCAGTAGCGGCAAAGCACTAACCCACACCTTTTCCGCGGCGCCGCGTCCCAGTGGGACGTGGCGCCCGTTGTGTTTTAGCGTGATGGTTTGGTCGACGTTCCGAGCGACCATTTCTACGAGCGCGCCGGGTTTGATGCCGAGGCCATCGAGATATTCCAGAAGTCCTCGATCCCTCTCGAAGACGCTGACGACGGCTGCCTGGCGGCCCGGGGCTAGTTCGTGCAGCGCGACGAGGCCGCGTTGCAGCCTGTCCTCTTTCGATTCAAGCCCGAGAGCGAATCCATGGGGGCACGTCTTGTCGTCGCCGAGCTTTTCGGCGAGTTTCGCCTCGAAATCGGCGGAGACGGCATGCTCCATCTGTTCTGCTTCATCGTGGACCTTGTACCACTCCATGCCGAAGATCTCGGTGAGCATGCGTTCGATGAGATAGTGCCGTCGGATGAGCCGTTCTGCAATTTCCCGCCCTGCGATTGTGAGTGAAATTCGACCGTTCCGGGCGACTTCGATGAGTCCGTCGCGGCGGAGGCGGCGGGTCGCCATGGTGACCGCCGGGGCGGACACGTCCAGCCAGCGGGCCAGCGTGGCGGCGATGACGAGTTCGCCCTCGGCCTCGGCCTCGGCGATCGCCTTTACGTAGTTCTCCTTGGAGATAGTGATCCGCACGCAGTTTCAGTTTAGCGTGGTGCGCCAGTGGATGCCTGGCGCGCCAGCGGTTTCAGAGCGCCACTGAAATTTGTTGGAGTGAGTCGGCGAGAGCTGACAGCTCGGTCGCCGCTTCCTGGGTGGCGGATGCTCCCTTTGACGTTTCCCGGGCTGCGGTCGCCACGCCGCCGATGGTATCGACGATTTCCGAACTGCCTTTGGCTGCTTCGGCGATGTTTCGGCTCATCTCCGTGGTGGTTGCCGTCTGTTCCTCGACAGCCGAGGCGATGCTGTTCGAGATGTCGTTGATTTGGTTGATCACCTCGCTGATCTGGCTAATTGCGGCGACCGCACCTCTCGTGTCGCCCTGGATTGCTTCGATCTTCTGGCTGATGTCCTCGGTAGCCTTTGCGGTTTCCTTTGCCAGTTCCTTTACTTCGTTGGCGACAACCGCGAAACCCTTGCCTGCTTCGCCAGCGCGGGCCGCCTCGATTGTGGCATTGAGCGCCAGTAGATTGGTCTGTTGGGCGATAGAGGTAATCACCTTGATGACTTTCCCGATCTCGAGACTGCTGTCGCCCAGTTTGCCGATTGTCCGGTTCGTATCCTCCGCCACTTTGACGGCTCCGCTTGCGACGCGGGCTGCCTCGCTGGCGTTCTTGGCGATTTCCCGGATGCTGGCGGTCATCTCTTCCGTACCCGCAGCAACGGTCTGTACGCTTCTACTCACTTGTTCAGAGGCGGCGGAGACGAGCGTTGCCTGGGAGGAGGTCTCCTCGGCGCTGGATCCCATCATCTGGCTTACATTGTTGAGGTTCTGCGAAGAAGTAGTGAGCGATTCGACAACTCTCGTCATTTCGATCCGGGCCTTTGCCTGGCTGGTGACGTCGGTTGCATACTTCACTACCTTGCAGGGTTTGCCGCTCAGGTCAAGAATCGGATTGTAGGAGGCCTGTATCCAAACTTCCCGGCCGCCCTTCCCAAGCCGCTTATACTCGGCTGCCTGATATTCGCCGCGGTTCAGGGCTGACCAAAAATCGCGGTAGCTGGCACCGCCCCGCTCGGCAGCCTCCACGAACATGCTGTGATGTTTCCCTTGGATCTCGGCTAAGGAGTAGCCCAACGTCTTGAGGAAGTTCTGATTCGCGGTGATGATTGTTCCATCCATCTGGAACTCGATGACCGCCTGGGATTTGTGTATGGCAGAGAGCTGGCCTGAATAGTCGGCATTGGCGAGCTTCTGCGCTGTAATGTCGGTGGCGTACTTAACGACCTTGAACGGGCTCCCATTGCGGTCGCGGATGGGATTGTACGATGCCTGAATCCAGACCTCCCTTCCTCCTTTACCCAACCTCTTGTACTCCGCCGATTGATACTCACCCCGGCTTAGGCTCGCCCAGAACTGCCGATAGGCTTCGGTCTCCCCTTCCGCGGGATCCACGAACATGCGGTGGTGCTTCCCCTGAATCTCAGCTAGGGTGTATCCGAGCGTCTTCAGGAAATTCTCGTTGGCGGTGTTGACGGTCCCGTCCAGGTTGAATTCGATAACGGCCAGTGAGTGGCCGATGGCGGCGATCTGGCCCGAATAGTCGGCGAATAGTTTCTTCTGCGCGGTGATATCGACGGCGAACTTCATGATCTTCACGACTCGTCCCGAAACGTCGGTAATCGGGTTGTAGGAGCCCTGGATCCAAATCTCCTTACCCCCCTTTGTGAGCCGTTTGAATTCGCCTGCTTGGAACTCGCCCCGATTCAGGCTCTCCCAGAACTGGCGGTAGGTGTCGCTGTTGCGTTCCGAATACGGAACAAGCATCCGATGGTGCTGCCCGACGAGCTGGCCGAGCGGGTAGTCCAAGACCTTCAGGAAATTCTCGTTGGCGGTAATGATAGTACCGTCCACTTCAAACTCTATGACGGCCAGAGATCGCTGGATCGCGCTCACGACCGCATTCGCAATGCCGGCCGTCGCGGCGGACTCTACTGTTTCTTTCAGCTGAATGGTCTTTCTCATATTTCCTCTATTTCCAAACGGGTCTTGCCGGGGACCAGGTCGAACCCACCTGTCGCTCTAGTTCTATCGGCCGGAATCATAGTCTTCCCGTGCGTTTTAGCCTAGGATCATTCCGGCCGGGCGAATCCGAAGACCTGCTATCGTGAAACAAAACCCATGCGAACCACGCTCTTTCTACTCGCTATTGGCGTTCTGGCATACCCGCAAGAAAAAGCCAACCTCTACGTTGTCCATCAGATCAAACAAGAAGCCCTGGAAAACTCCAAGGTAATGGACCACCTCTTCTGGCTGACCGATGTGAACGGTCACCGGTTGACCAACTCGCCCGGCTTTGACAAAGCCGCCAACTGGGTGAAGAAAAGTCTGAACGAAATGGGCGTCACCGATGTCCGCTTCGAGAAGTGGGGCCCGTTCGGGCGGGGCTGGACCTACTCCAATTTTTCGGCGCACCTGATTGAGCCCTCCTACTCGCCGCTGATCGGCTACCCGAATGCTTGGACGGGCAGCACGCAGGGGCCGACGCAGGCCGAAGTGATCATGGCGCCGATCCGGACCGAAGCGGATTTTGAGAAGTGGAAGGGGAAACTGAAGGGCAAGCTTTTGATCATGGAGCCGGAGCGCGCCGTTGGCGTGCACATGTTCGCTCGTGGGCGCCGCTACGCCGATGCCGATCTGGCGGCAGAGGCGATGGCGCAGGAACCGGGCGCTACCGGTGTTTTTGGGCTCGCTCCGGGCGGGCCGGGTGGACGGCAAATGCCGATGGGCCCCGACGGGCGGCCGATGAACTTCGGTGCGATGCGGGCCTTCCGCGGGAAGTTGCACCAGTTTCTGTTGGACGAAGGTGTGGCCGGCGTCCTGATGCCTGGTTCGCGCGGTGAAGCCGGAACAGTATTCGGAGGCACCGGAAGCACGCAGGATCTGAAGGCCCCGATTCCGCCGCCGATGATCTCTCTGACGATCGAACACTACAACCGCATCGCGCGCTTGGTTGAGAAGAAGGTCCCGGTGAAGGTGCAGTTGGACGTGAAGACGGAGTTCTTCGACAAAGGCGTCGACACCTATAACGTGATCGCGGAGATCAAGGGCACCAAGCGGCCGGAGGAAGTGGTGATGATCGGCGCGCATTTGGACTCCTGGCATGGCGCCACGGGCGCGACGGACAACGCGGCCGGCTGCGCGGTGGCGATCGAGGCGCTGCGGATCATCAAGGCGCTGAACTTGAAGACGGACCGGACAATCCGAATTGCGCTGTGGAGCGGGGAAGAGCAGGGGCTCTATGGCAGCAAGGCGTATGTGAAAGAGCATTTCGGAGATCAGACGAATATGCAGCTGAAGCCGGAACATGCCAAGCTACAGGCGTACTTCAATCTCGACAATGGCGGCGGCAAGATTCGCGGCGTGTACTTGCAGGGCAACGACATGCTGCGGCCGATCTTTGAAGCTTGGCTGGCTCCGTTCAAAGACTACGGCGCGACGACGCTGACGATCCGGAATACGGGGTCTACCGACCATGTGTCGTTCAACTCTTTGGGCTTGCCTGGGTTCCAGTTCATTCAGGATCCGCTGGAGTATTTTTCGACAACGCACCACTCCAACATGGACGTCTACGACTACGTGCCGAAGAGCGACCTGATGCAGGCTTCCGCCATTCTGGCTTCGTTCGTCTATCACGCCTCCACGCGTGACGAGTTGCTGCCCCGAAAGCCGTTGCCGAAACCGACGCCGGAACGGCGCGGAGAAGGAGGGGCTCCGAGTGCGACTGGGCCTACTAATTAGCTGTTTGGCGATGGCTCTGCCGGTGATGGCGGAGTTGAAAAAAGACATCGAGTTCGCGAAGCCCGGTGGGGCTTCGCTCCTCCTGAACGCCTATGTGCCGGAGGGGAAGGGACCCTTCCCCACGGTGATCATCGTGCATGGTGGCGGCTGGGAGAACGGCACGCGCACGTCGTATGTGCCGCCGTTGTTTGATCCGCTTTCGAACGCCGGTTTTGCCTGGTTTTCGATCGATTACCGGTTGGCGCCGCTGCACCGCTTCCCAGCGCAGGCCGAAGATGTGGACGCGGCCATTCGCTGGGTGCGCAAGCACGCGAAAGAGTACAAGGTGGACACGAAGCGGATCGCGCTGATGGGCGAATCGGCAGGCGGCCATCTGGTGTCGTGGGCGGGTGTGCGGGGGAAGGGCGATACGAAGGTCGCCGCCGTGGTTTCTTTCTACGGCGTGCATGACTTCAACGCCCGGTCCCGGACGATGGGAGAGATCGGCAAGAACGTCACGCAGTTGTTGGATTTGAAAGGGCCGGGGCCGGAAGCGGAAGAGAAGATGCGCCTGGCTTCGCCCATCACCTTCGTCCATAAAGGCATGCCGCCGTTTCTGATGATTCACGGAACTGCCGATAAGGCGGTGCCCTACGAACAGTCGCCCCAGATGTGCGCGAAGATGAAAGAAGCGGGTGTGCGCTGCGAAGTCTTCACGGTGGAAGGCGCGCCTCACGGGATTGGTCCGTGGGAGAAGAACCCGGCGTTTCAAAAGTACAAGGAGAAGATGGTCGAGTGGCTACGGCAGACGTTGAAATAGAGCAGTTATCCTCCACGCAGCAGGTGATGGAGCTCGAGAAGCAGTACGTGCTGCAAAACTATGGGCGCTATCCGTTGGCGATCCGCCGGGGGAAGGGCACGTGGTTGTACGATTTCAACGGCAAACGGTACCTGGACCTGATCAGCGGGATCGGCGTGAACGCGCTGGGCCATGCCCATCCGCGGCTGACGCGAGTGATCCGCGAACAGGCCGGATTGCTGATCCACTGCTCCAATCTGTATTTTCACGAGTATCAGGGCAAGCTGGCCGAAAAGCTGGCGAAGCATAGCGGGTTGCAGCGCAGCTTCTTCTGCAACTCGGGCACGGAAGCGATGGAAGGCGCGATGAAGATGATTCGTTCCCACGGGAACGGCGTTTCGTCGAGCAAGATTGAGATCATCGCCCTTGAGAATTCGTTCCACGGCCGCAGCCTGGGCGCGTTGTCGATCACCGGGCAGCCGAAGTACCGGAAGGATTTTGAACCGTTACTGGCGGGCCCGCGCTGGATTCAGCCGAATGATATGGCGGCGTTGGAAGCCTCGGTCAATGACAATACGGCGGCCATCGTTCTGGAAGGCATTCAGGGTGAAGGCGGCATCTATCCGATGTATGCCGAGTTCCTTCGCAAGGCCCGCGAATTGGCGGATAAGCACAATGCGCTGCTCGTGTTCGACGCGACGCAATGTGGCGTGGGCCGGACGGGGACCTGGTTCTCGCATCAGTTGATCGCGCCCGATGTGAATCCGGATGTGATGGTGACGGCAAAGCCTCTGGCTTGCGGTCTGCCGCTGGGTGTGGTGATGTGCAATGAACGGGCGGCAGCATCGATCCGTCCGGGCATGCATGGCAGCACGTTTGGCGGCGGCGCGCTGGCGTGCCGGGCGGCGCTTGAGTTCATCGACATCATGGAAAACGGCCTGCTGGAACAGGTGGGGCGTGTGGGTGAATACTTCCGCGCGGGGCTGCGCGATTTGGCGACGAAGCACTCCTTCATCAAGGAAGTTCGCGGTGCCGGGTTGATGATCGGCGTCGAACTTGACCGGCCGGGCAAGAACTATGTGATGCGCGGTATCGAAGAGGGCCTTCTGTTCAACGCGACGCATGAAACTGTCCTGCGCTTCCTGCCTCCGTACATTTTGACGGAGAAGGAAGTGGACCGGGCGTTGCGTACGTTGGGCAAGCTGTTCCGCGTCGTCAAAGTGTAATTTGACGGATGAGAATAATTCTCATCTAATAAATGTATGCATCCTGTGCGCGACGTCCGCATCGAAAGAGGTATGGACGTCGAGCACAAAATGCAGTGGTTCCGTAACCGCTGTGTCGAGGCCGGGCTTCCCTGCACCCACCAGCGTCAGGTTTTGTACCGGGCGTTGCTGGAGGCGGAGGATCACCCGAGTCCTGAGATGCTTTACGAACGGGTCAAGCGCGACATCCCCAGCGTTTCTCTGGGTACGGTGTATCGCAATATCAAGACTTTTCTCGACAACGGCCTCATTGGTGAGGTGAGCTTGCACCACGGCTCGCTGCGCCTGGAGGCAAACAACGCGCCGCACCACCATCTGGTTTGCCGCAAGTGCCGGACGATGTTTGATCTGCCGGCGGAACAGGTGGAGGATATCCGCCTGCGGCAGGCACTGCCAAACGGTTTCCGGTTGGAGCGTTTTGTTGTCGAAGCCCACGGCCTTTGCGCCACCTGCGCCGCGCCCAAAGCGCGTCGTACTTTTTCAAAACTCAGTTAGGAGACAGCAATCATCATGCTTGGAGTTGGAGATAAGTTCCCCGCCTTTTCCGTTATGGCCACGGTGAGCCTGGAAAAGGGTAAAGAATTCGAGACGATCACGGACGCTAGCTATCCGGGCAAGTGGAAGGTTTACTTCTTCTGGCCGATGGACTTCACGTTTGTGTGCCCGACGGAAATTGCCGCCTTCGGCAAGTTGGCGAAGGACTTTGCCGACCGTGACGCGCAGGTTCTGGGCGGCTCGACCGATTCGGAATTCGTGCACCTGGCGTGGCGCAACAACCACGACGATCTGCGCGGGTTGCCGATCCCGATGCTGGCCGACAAGAAGCAGGAACTGGGCAAGGCGCTCGACGTTCTGCACAAGGGCATCGGCATGTACCTCCGCGCCACGTACATCGTAGACCCGGAAGGCACCATCCGTTTCGTGAGCGTCAACGATCTGTCGGTGGGCCGGAATCCGCAGGAAGTTCTGCGCGTTCTGGACGCTCTGCAGACCGACGAACTCTGCCCCTGCAACTGGGAAAAGGGTCAGGCGACTCTGTAAGTTTTCGCGAATTAAGGGCGGGCTTACCGGCCCGCCCTTTCTACAGGAATCCTCATGAATCTGGAACAACTACTCGATACCGTCCCGGCGTACGCCAAGGACTTGAAGCTGAACCTCAGCAACCTTTTGCAGCAACCCGATCTTTCCAAACAACAAATCTGGGGCTCGGCGTTGACGTCGGCCATCACGTCCCGCAATCCGCAATTGCTGAAGGCGATCACCACGGCTGCCGCCGAACACCTGAAGCCCGAAGCGATGGAAGCGGCGCGCGCCGCGGCTGCCATCATGGGCATGAACAACATCTACTACCGTTTCCAGCACCTGGCGGAGAACAAAAAGTACGGTACGATTCCGGCTCGTCTGCGCATGAATGTGATCCGCACGCATGGCATCGAACCGGTCGACTTCGAACTGTTCTGCATTGCCGCGAGCGCCATCAACGGCTGCGGTGTCTGCATCGATTCCCACGAAAAAGTCGTCCGCGAAAAGGGCACCGGCGAGGAAGTCATTCTCGGCTGCGTTCGCATCGCGTCTGTTGTCCACGCGCTGGCAACAGTGTTTGACGCCGAACTTGGCGCTTAACGCTTCACGCCAAAACCGAGGTCGAGCAAACCGCCGCTGATGAACTGCACGGCGAGCGCGGTGAGCAACATACCCATCAGCCGCGTCATGATGTGAATGCCGGTCTCGCCAAGGTAACGCCGCACGCTGTCAGCGGCCTTTAGGACCCAGAAACAGGCGGCGGCGGTGACGGCGAGGGCCGTGAAGATCAGCAGCAATTGCCACCATTCAGGGGTCGGCCCGATCAGGACCATTACGGTGGAGATCGCGCCAGGGCCGGCCAGCATCGGCATGCCGAGCGGGATGATGCCGACGTCCTCTTTGTGCGCGCCCTCCTCCGCTTCGCCGGGCGCTTCGTTCGTGCTCGGGCGGCGCGCCTGCACCATGTCGATGCCGATCAGTAACAGGATGAGGCCTCCGGCGATGCGGAACGCGGGCATCGTAATGCCAAGCAGTTTAAACACCTGCGCGCCGATCAGGCCAAAGCCCCCAAGGACGAAGAAACACGTCCAGGCGGCACGCTTTGCCATGCGCCGGCGATGCTCCTGCGTGTGGCCATCGGTCATCACCAGGAATGCCGGGATAGTTGCCACCGGGTCGACCAGGAACAGGATCGACGAGAGCGCGACCGCGAAAAACTGCCACCAGCTGGCTACGTCGAAAGGCACTTCTTCATTGTAGTCTCGGTATAATCAACCATTGTTTGCCAATAGCCATATAACGCCCACCCAGTGGCGCACGTTGATTGCCGCGATGCTCGGCTGGATGTTGGATGCCCTCGACGTGATGCTCTATTCCTTCGCGCTGCTTTCGATGCAGAAGGAGTTCGGGCTGACCGGAGCGCAGGCGGGCACGCTGACGACGGTGACGCTGGCGGCCGCTGCGGTGGGCGGGACTCTGGCCGGTGTGTTGGCTGATCGGTTCGGACGAACGCGTGTCTTGATGGGGTCGATTCTGACGTATTCGATCTTTACGGCGATGATCGCGACGTCACATTCGTTTGCGGAGTTGTTGCTGTGGCGCTCGCTGGTCGGGCTCGGGTTGGGTGCGGAATGGTCGGCCGGCACGGTCCTGGTGGCCGAGACCTGGCCCGCGGAGCACCGTGGAAAAGCCATCGGGATTACGCAGTCTGGCTGGGCGATTGGCTATCTGGCAGCGGCGGGGCTGGCGGCGTGGATCCTGCCAACGTACGGTTGGCGGCCGTTGTTCGCAATTGGCGCCCTGCCGGCGCTCCTTGTGCTGTGGATCCGCCGCAGCGTGCCGGAGCCGGAGACTTGGATTCAATCCGAGCGGTTGCCAGTGCGCGAGCGGTTCCGACAGATCTTCGCGCCGCCGTTATTGCGGTATACGGTAGTCGCGATTGGGATGTCGAGCCTGGTGCTGTTTGCCTATTGGGGGCTCTTTACCTGGGTTCCCGCGTATCTGGCGACGCCGGTGGAGAAGGGCGGCGCCGGGTTGAGCATCGTAAAAAGCTCAGCCTGGATCGCGCCGATGCAGATTGGTGCGTTGCTCGGATATCTCCTGTTCGGCTTGCTATCGGACAAGATCGGACGCCGGCCATCGTTCGCGCTATTCCTAACGGGCGCGGCCGTGGTCACGATTCTCTACGGCGGCGCGGCGCGAAATCCGCAGACACTGCTGCTCCTTGGGCCGTTGGTCGGTTTCTTCGGCCACGGTTATTACAGTGCGTTTGGTTCCATCCTGAGCGAATTGTATCCGTCTACTGTGCGGGCGACCGCGCAGGGCCTCTGTTACAACGGCGGGCGCATCATGAGCGCCTTTGCGCCGGCGGTGATCGGGGCGCTCGCGGATCAGCATGGACTAGGGACAGCACTGACGCTGACTGCGGCCTTCTTTCTGGTGGGTGGATGGCTGGTGTTTGCCTTGCCGGAAACCCGCGGTCGCGCACTTAACACTTCTTTACTGTCCTAAGCGTGCCATTTGCCTGTCGCTCGTCGTCTTGTCATTCGTGAGCAGATTCTTAATACTCGCGATGGCGACCATCAGCATGTGGGCACAGGGCCGTGTCCTGGGTACGATTACTTCCGCCGACATTGCTAACAGGCAATTCAGCCTGCAGACGGACCAAGGTGACTTGTACGCCGTGAAGGCGTTGCCGGAAGCGAAAATTCAGCGGATCGCGCCTGGGCAGACGGACCTGACGAAGGCGGAGGCCATTGAGATTTCTACGCTCACGAAAGGCGACCGCGTGTTGGCTCGTGGGCAGCAGGACGCCGCGGCGAAGACGTTGCTGGCGGCGCAAATCGTAGTAATTCCGAAACAATCGCTCGATTCGCGAGATGCGGCTCGGCAACAGGAATGGAAGACGGCTTCGATCGCCGGTGTCGTGAAATCGGTTTCGCCGTTGATCGTGCAGTCGAAGGGCAATGCCACTTGGACCGTCGATACCTCCACACTCAAGACGATTCATCAGTACGCGGAAGACTCCTCCAAGTTCGCAAACGCGAAGGTGGCGCAGCTAGCCGATCTCCAGCCAGGTGACCAGTTGAAGGTATTGGGCCCGCGCGATGCGGAGGCGAAAACTGTGAAGGCCGCAGAGATCGTTTTCGGCCGGTTCTCAACGATGGGCGGTGAGATCAAGTCGATCGACGCGGCCAATCAGACGTTGACGGTCTACGACCTGTCGACAAAGAAAAACATCACGATTCAAGTTTCCCGGGAGGCGCGGATGACGCGTCTGGCCGGGGGACCTGGAGGCGGCTCTCCAGGTGGTGGTCCTCGAGGTTCGGCGCCCAACGGTCCCCCGGGCGCCGGACCCCGCGGTCCCGGTGGTCCCGGCGGCGGTGGCGGCCCGGATCCCAGCATGCTCCTCGATAGACTTCCTCCGGCCAAGTTCGCCGATCTGCAGACCGGTGACGCTGTAGTTCTCACCATTGGCAAGGCCAAATCCACTCGTCCCGTGGCGCTCTCCCTCGTCGCCGGGCTGGATTTCCTGCTCCGTGCTCCCGCTCAGCAAGCATCCCAGATGATTGCGAACTGGAACATGGAGGGCGGCTTACAGTAACCCTCAAAAACCAACGAGATTATCCCCATGACTACAGTACTTCGCGTGCTCACGCTCTTCGTGTGTCTATTCGCAAGCGCATTCGCCCAGACGTTCACGGGCGAGGTGCTTGACCCTTCCGGCGCCTCGATCCCGAACGCGCAAGTGAAGCTCACCGGCGGGGCTGGCTTCACCGGCCAGGCCACGACCGATGGTGACGGCAAATTCACCGTTGGCGCCGTTCTGCCCGGCAAATACAGCATGCAGATCACCGCAGCCGGCTTCTCTGTGTTTCAGGTTCGCAACATCACCGTTACTGGCGCCGGCTATGCCATCAAAGTGCGTCTGGCCATCGCCACCGAAAAGCAGACAGTGGAGGTTACCGACGCCGAAGCCGTGACGACCGATCCCAACTCCTCCGTTGGAGCGATCGTCCTGAAAGGCGAGGATCTGAACATCCTCTCCGACAACCCGGACGACCTGCAGAGCGACTTGCAGGCATTGGCTGGCCCATCGGCCGGGCCGAACGGCGGCGAGATCTTCATCGACGGCTTCAGCGGCGGCAAATTGCCACCGAAGAGCTCCATCCGCGAAGTGCGCGTCAACATGAACCCGTTCTCCGCCGAGTACGACCGGCTCGGCTTCGGCCGCATCGAAGTCTTCACCAAGCCCGGCTCCGACCGCTACCGCGGCACCGCGAACGTTGGCTTCGGCGACGAAAGTCTGAACTCCCGCAATCCCTTCGCAGCCAACAAAGCACCCTATCAAACCCGGAGCCTCGGTCTGAATTTCGGCGGCCCTCTGTCGAAAAAATCTTCCTTCTTCCTGGATTTCGACCGCCGTGCCGTAGACGAAAACGCCATCGTGAATGCGACGATTCTCGATTCCAATCTCCTGGCCACGCCCTTCAATCAGGCCATCGTCACCCCGACCCGCCGGTGGAGCTTCAACCCTCGCGTCGACTACCAATTGAACGCAAAAAACACGCTCGTCGCGCGCTACGGCTATAGCCAGTCCGACAATGAAAATCAGGGTCTGGGGCAGTTCAATCTGGCCTCCCGTGCCTACAACACCACCGATCATGACCACTCCGTGCAGATCACGGAAACCGCCGTGCTGAGCCCCACGACGATCAACGAATCGCGCTTCCAGTTTCTACGCAGCGACACCCGCCAGCTTGGCGACATCAGCATCCCGTCGATCTCCGTCTTAGACGCTTTCACCGGCGGTGGCGCCCAGATCGGTGATGCCCGGACCCTGCGAAATTCCATCGAATGGACCAACATC
>CANIFK010000069.1 GCA_947466555.1 Acidobacteriota bacterium
GCGGCAAGCTCAACTCCGCGTCCCGCTCCGCCACCCGCGTCTCCCGCGCCGCCACCGTATCCATCAGCCGCATATTCAGCGCCCGATACTCCGCCTCATGCGGACCCTTGAACGCGTCCCCCCGATTCGCCAGCGCCTGCGAAATCTTCTCGTAATACCGCGTCACAAACACCTGCTCCGCCCCCGTCACCGACTGAAAAACCAACGTCGCCGACGGCACCCCGGCCTTCTTATACACCGCATTCAAGTCCTTGATGATCGACTCAAACTCCGCCATCCGCCCGCCCTTAATCGTGTACCGCCGCGTATGCTGAATGTTCTGCCCCGCCAGTGACATCACCATCAGGGCCAAAATAAGTAGCTGTTTCATGTTCGTTTCCTCATTCCGAAAAGTATTCGGTCCGCCTCTAAGCGCACAAAGAAACCGAACGGGGCCATGGAAACGCACCGGCGCCTACGCTACTCTAACCAGAGTGATGACCCGACGCTCCTGCCTCGCCCTCGCCGCCACTCCCCTCCTCCTCGCCCAAAACGAGGACGCCGCCCGCAAGGCCGCCGATAAATGGCTCGCCCTCCTCGACGAAGGCAAGTACCCCGACGCCTGGAAACAAGCCAGCAAACACAGCCGCCCCCAAATCTCCGCCGACGAATGGCACGCCCAGCTGAAAGCCATGCGCGAAGCCGCCGGCTCTCTCAAGTCCCGCAACTTCACCTCGGCCAAAGCCTCCAGAACCCACCCCGGCGCCCCCGATGGCGACTACATGATCCTCGAATACACAACGGCCTTCGACAAGAAGCCGAAGGCCGCCGAGGTTGTCGTCCTCAGCCGCGAAGGCGGCTGGAAAATCGCCGGCTACTCCATCCACTAACTAACTCGGATACGCGCCAGCAATATAACTGTGCAAATGGTCAATCGTGTCCTCCTGCTCGGCGATCACCTGTTTCACCAAATCGCCAATCGAAAGCACGCCGACCACAAAACCATCCGCCACCACCGGTAAATGCCGGACCCGGTTCTCTGTCATAAGCCGCAAGCAATGGTTCACACCATCGGTCGGTGCCACCGTCACCAAATCGGTCGACATAATCTCGCCCACCTCTGTCTCCCGTGAAGACCGGCCGGCCAGAATCACTTTGCGTGTATAGTCGCGCTCGGAAAAAACACCGGCCAAACGGCCGTCCTGGAGAACGACGAGAGCGCCGATCCCCCTGTCCGCCATCTGCTCAATCGCAGAATAAACGGACGCTTCCGGAGCGATAGAAAAGACCCGGCGGCCTTTCCTGTCGAGCAACGTTCCAACGGAAACCGATGAACCCTTCATGCGGTGTCCTCCTTTGGTGCGCCAACTCTATCCCTTCCGCCCACCCCCCCGCAACATGAAATTAGTGCCAAGCACCAATTTAATGAAAAGCCCCCCAATCCCGCCCCTAACACCGCCAAAACAGCCCATTTCGACCATTTTCCGCCCCTTTCGTAAAACACCCGTCCGCCAAATCATTAAATTGGTGCCAGGCACCAATTTAATCTTTCCCCGCGCCCGCCCCCTTTGTCAGCGCTTACAATCCCGTGGCATACTGAGGCCATGCGGCTTCCTGTCATCATCCAAGGCGGTATGGGCGTCGGTGTTTCCAGTTGGCGGCTCGCCCGCGCCGTCGCCGAACAAGGCCAACTCGGCGTCGTCTCCGGCACCGCCCTCGACCAGGTCCTAGTCCGCCGCCTCCAGGACGGCGACCAGGGCGGCCACATCCGCCGCGCCCTCGATCACTTCCCCTTCCCCGCCATGGCCGCCCGCGTCTGGGACCGCTTCCACATCCCCGGCGGCAAGCCCGAAAACCAGTCCTACGTCCGCCTCGGCCTCCACGTCAAAGACAACCCCCGCGACATGCAGGAACTCTGCATCGTCGGCAACTTCGTCGAAGTCTTCCTCGCCAAGGAAGGCCACGCCAACCAAATCGCCATCAACTACCTCGAAAAAATCCAGGTCCCCCACCTCCCGTCCATCTACGGAGCCCTCCTCGCCGGTGTCGACGCCGTCATCATGGGCGCCGGCATCCCCCTCCGCCTCCCCGGCTCCCTCGACCTCCTCGCCAACAACCAACCCGCCACCTACCCCCTCTACGTCATCGGCGCCGGCCCCGACGACGATACCCTCATGCACTTCAACCCCGCCGACTACATCGAAGGCCCCCCGCCCCAACTCAAACGTCCCTACTGCCTCCCCATCATCGCCTCCAACACCCTAGCCCTAACCCTCGTCAAGAAGGCGAACGGCCGCGTCGACGGCTTCGTCATCGAAGGCCCCACCGCCGGCGGCCACAACGCCCCGCCCCGCGGCAAAATGCAGCTCAACGACGCCGGCGAACCCATCTACGGCGAACGCGACGTCGTCGACCTCGCCAAAATGCGCGAACTCGGCCTCCCCTTCTGGCTCGCCGGCGGCTTCGGCTCCGCCGAAAAGCTGAAGGAAGCCCTAGCCGAAGGCGCCGCCGGCATCCAGGTCGGCACGCCATTCGCCTTCTGCGAAGAGTCCGGCCTCCAGCCCGAATACAAACAAGCCCTCCTAGCCTCCGACCCGAAACTCAAAACGGATCCCCTCGCCTCCCCCACCGGTTTCCCCTTCAAAGTCGTGCAAATGGCCGGCACCGTCGCCGCCGGCGAAACCTACGACAGCCGCCCCCGCATCTGCGATCTCGGCTACCTCCGCGAAGCCTACAAAACCCCCGAAGGCGCCATCGATTACCGCTGCGCCGGCGAACCCGTCTCCCTCTACGAATCCAAAGGTGGCAAGCCCGAAGACGCCGCCGGCCGCATGTGCCTCTGCAACGGCCTCATGGCCAACATCGGCCTGGGCCAAGTCCGCGCCGGAGGCCGCCACCACGAACCCGGCCTCATCACCGCCGGTGACGACGTCGCCACCGTCAAGCGCTTCCTCAAGCCCGGCCAAACCACCTACACCGCCGCCGACGTCATCCAAAACCTCCTCGGCAACTAACCAATGAGCCACTGGGTCAACGTCCCCCTGGCCGATTACGAAGGCCACATGTCCGCCACCGGCGTAGAGCAACTGGCGCCCTTAGCCGACCTCTTCCGCGACGCCCTCGCCCAAACCAACCCCGAATCCGTAGCCATCCTCGGCATCGCCGGCGGCAACGGCCTGGAACACATCAACCCCGCCACCACCACCCGCACCGTCGGCATCGACATCAACCCCGAGTACCTCGAAGTCGTAGCCCAACGCCATCCCAGCCTGCAAGCCCTCGAACTCCACCACCACGACCTGGCCCCAAAACCCATCGACATCCCGCCGGTAGATCTAGTCCACGCGGCGTTAGTTTTCGAACACGCCGGCACCGGCCAGTGCCTGGAAAACGCACTGAAACTACTGAACCCAACCGCCCACCTCTCCGTAGTCCTCCAACTCCCCAGCGCCAAACAAACCGGCGTCGCCCCCACCCCCTACCCCTCCATCCAATCGCTGAAAGAAACCTTCCAACACATCGATCCCGGCTGGCTCGTAGAAACCCTAGCCCCCCGCGGCCTGCACCTCGAACACGAAGCCCGCCACCCTCTCCCCTCCGGCAAAGCCTTCTGGCACGGCATTTTCAAACGGTAGCAACCCATGATCCGCCAGATCGCTCCCCAGTTCTCCGCCACCGATATCCCGGCCACCCTCGCCTACTCCAAAGACAAACTGGGCTTCCAATGTCTGGGAACGTGGCAGGATCCGCCCGTCTACGCCATCGTCGCCCGCGATCACCAACCCATTCACCTCCGCTGCGCCCCGCCGCCAACACCCAATCCGGACAAATACGCCGAAGAACTGCTCGAAGCCTACATCTTCGTCGAAGACGCCGACGCCCCCTGGAACTCGCGCGAGTTTGTCGTCAAGGATTGCGGCGGCCGTCTCCTGGCCTTCGGAGCAAACCTCTAGCCCCTCAAGCGCTACACTGCAAAAAAGCAACTCGCCCATGGACAACACCAGAGTCTTCAAAATGGCCTTCGCCAGCGTCTACCCCCACTACGTCGCCAAGGCGGAAAAGAAGGGCCGCACCAAAGCCGAACTCCACACCATCATCCACTGGCTCACCGGCTACGACGAACCCGCCCTCCAACAACAAATCGAAAACCGCGTCGACTTCCAAACCTTCTTCGCCAACGCCCCCCGCATCAACCCAAACGTCAACAAAATCACCGGCGTCATCTGCGGCTACCGAGTCGAAGAGATCGAAGACCCTCTCATGCAGCAAATCCGCTACCTCGACAAGCTCATCGATGAACTCGCCAAGGGCAAGAAGATGGAAAAGATCCTCAGAGATTAAAGCGCAGCAGCCGCGCGTTCATCCGGTGCTCAGCCATCCGCCGCGCCCGCGCCTTCTCTTGCGCTTCAGCCCCCAAAAACGCCATCGGCAGCAAAATAGCAACGAGGATCGCCACAACAATCGCAACAACAATCGCCATGCCCATAGTCTAAACCCCAAGGCGATACGATGCAGCAATGACCAACGCCCACGACCTCCGCACCCAATACGACTACAACTACTGGGCCAACGAAAAGCTGCTCGCAGTCGTTTCCCAGCTCACACAAGAAGAATTCACCCAACCCGTCTCCGGCAGCTACGGCTCCGTCCGCAATACTCTGGTTCACATCCTCAGCGCCGAATGGGGCTGGCTCGATCGTTGCGGCGGCCACCCCCGCGGCCCCGCCCTCCAAGCCGCCGACTACCCAAACCAAACCTCCCTCCTCAACCGCTGGCAGGAAGTCGAATCGCAAATGAGAGCCTTCCTAACCAACCTGACGGACGACGACCTCGCTCGCCCCATCAGCTTCACCCTCCCCAACATCCCAACCCAAACCATGAAGCTCGGCGAACTCCTGCACCACGCCGCCATCCACGCCGTCCACCACCGCGGCCAAATCGCCCTGCTCCTCCGCGCCCTCGGAAAAGCGCCCGGCAACTTCGACATTCTCTTCTACTACGCCCAGTAAAGCCCTACCCAACCACCCAATCCGCCTTCCGCAAATCCGCCAGCTGCCCCGCCGCCGGATCATTCGCCTTCCGCAGCTTCTCAATGTGATCCCGCAGGCCAATGAAATCCGCCCTATGCCGCTCCCGAACCGGACCCGGCACCGACGCCAGCCCCACCGCGATCACCGCCGTCTCCTTCAACAGCCACCCCGACGGAGACCGCTCAAACCACGCCACCTGTTCCCGAAGCACCATCCAGCAACGTTCCTGCACGTCCTCCGGCAACGCCTCCGCCTTCATGCTCAGCACCAGCGCCACATGGCCGCGCTTCGTCGTGTCGCCGTCCTCAAAAAACGCATCAACCCGGCGAACCCACTGCGGCTTCTGCGCCAACAGCGCCACCGCGGCCCGCGTCTCCTCCAACTTATCGAAACTCGCCTCGCGCAGGATCTGCCGTATGCCGATCTCACCGCCCGGCGGAATCACCATCGGCTTCCCTTTCAACCCCGCCATCACCGTCAACATCCTCTCCGGAACCGGTATCTCATACTCGCCCCGCCGCAGAATCTCCCACTCCAACAACTCGGCAACAGTCCCTCCGCGCAGCGGCTCCTGCTTCCACTCCGCGCCCCGTTCCAAAAACAGACAGGCGTCGAACCAATGCCGGTTCGCCACCGCGATGCCCACAGGCCCGCGCCCATCCGGCGCCCGCAACCGCAAGTCAGCCCCATGATCGAGCATCATCCGCAGCAGCTCTGTCGACGCCTCATCCTCGCCCGGCCCCATCGTTCCCCACCAAACCGGCCGCCCATCGTGGTCCAGAACGTTCGGGTTCGCTCCCGCCTCCAGCAAAAACCGGGTCAGCCCCGGCCCCCGCGCAACGGCGTGTTGCAGCGTATCGGCGGAGCCATCGCGCTTCGGGTCCGCCCCGGCCGCCACCAGCACCCGCAGCATCTCCATCGAGGCATCGGTATCGTATGTCTGCAAGACGCCAAACTGCCAGAGCGTCGCTTTGCCCCCATGCGGCTGGTTCAAATCCCCCGCCGCCGGAATCAACTGCTTCACCAGCTCGACGTCACCCTTCACCATCGCCTGCGCCAGCTCCAGCGCCGGCCCCTGGAAGTAGGCGCTGCCGCTAAACTGCCGCTCATCCCGAATCCGATTCACAACGGATGCCACCGACGAAAACACCATCGGCACCGACGGAATCAGCAGAACGACGAATGCCGCCATCCGCCATCCATCGGTGCGAAGTAGAGGGAAGACACATGCCGTAAGGACAATCGCGGCCAACACCACCAGAAAGAACGCCACCAGCAGCCCATCAAACTGCCCGTGCGAACCACTATCGAAAACCAGCTTCAAAACAACTGCCGCGATCACATCCAACGCGACCACAGCCCAAAACATCGTTGTTAGCGTCATCTCTCTACTCCTGCAATGAACTCTCCACCCTTCATGCGCAAAAGCTCGCGCATTCTGGTCGCGATAGATCCGGACTAGAACTCCCTCCGCCCCCAGGCCCTGAAATACTAAAACCGGTTCACGACGGACGCCGCCGACCACAACACCAGCGAAACCGACGGGAACAGCAGAACGACGAACGCTGCCACCCTCCACCTGCCCGCGGGGAGCAACAGAAACAGCCCGCTCATCACGGCAACCGCGGCCAGCGCCAGCATGTAGAACAGCTTCACTAGCCCGTCAAACTGTCCGTGTGGCCCGCCCGTGAACCCCACCTGCAATGTCACCGCCGCCAGCACGTTCAGCGCCACCACAGTCCAGAAAATCTTTGTCAGTACCAATTCACCACTCCCGAATCTAAGCTCTACCAGTAATGCGCAAAGCCTGGCGTTTTCTTATCGGAATGCGGCAAACTCGCCACCCATAACTTCCTGACAAACTACCCACCCGTGAGACCCCGCTCTTCCTCACAGTCCCCCACCCCGCCGCCGCTACGCTCCCCGGTTGGCCGATCTGGTCTTGGGCCGTTCACCCCTCAGTTTCAACCAGCGTCCGGAGACGGTCCAGCGCCGTGTCCCACTGCCCCGAGATGACGTCCAGGTAGTACCGCACTTCGCTGAGCCGGCGGGGCTGAAGCTCCCACACCCGCTCACGGCCCACGCGGCCGCTGCTCACCAGCCCCACCTCTTCCAATGCTCGTAGATGCTTCGTGACGGCTTGACGGGATATGTCAGACCCTTCCGTCAGCCGAACAATAGACAGCGGCCCGCTATCGGAAAGTCGCGCGAACATTTTGAGCCGCGTTGGATCACCGAGCGCTGCAAAAACCGGCGCGGCATCGGCCAACCTCATGCCTGACGCTCATTTCCCGGATCTGTCACTCCCCAAACCGTCCGTTCCATCGCGAGATACTTTTCGATGAGCTTCGCCTGCATCGTCCAACCGCCGTCATTCGCCGCGAAAGCCGTTGCACGTCGCGCCAATGGAATCTGATCGAAACCGGACTCGGAAATCGTCAGTAAAGTGCCGCCATCGGACTCCTCCAAGACGAACTCGATCAGCGTGGTTGGCTCCTGGGAATAGTCCACGCCCGGCTCCACCGCGAAGGGGTGCCAGCGGAAAGAGATTCGCGATGGAGCATCAATCCGATCCACCGAGAACTCGAACGGTTTCCCCGCGTGGGGCTCCTGGAGTTTCGCCACCTCCGCGTCCACCGCCGTCGGCACAATCCTCCCAGTTAATCGAACGCCTTCCGCAAATGGGCCGTCAAAGGCAACCCCGAACCAGGTCCCAAACTGTTGGGCGTCGCTCACCGCCTCCCACACCCGCTCGGGCGTCGCTCGCAGGAAGATCCTCTTCTCGATTCGATCGGTGCTCATAGGAATACGCAACCTCCAGGTTGCCAATATACGCCGGCCATGCGCCAAAACGCAACCATCTGGTTGCTAATAGCGCTGAGCCCCACACGTAAACTTCCTGATAAACTACCCACCCATGAGACCCCTCCTCTTCCTCGCCATCACCCTCGCCCTCCCCGCCCAAAACTGGACCCCCCTCTTCGACGGCAAAACCATGAACGGCTGGACCCCCCGCGCCACCTTCTCCGCCCCCGGCACCGGCGACTGGAAAATCGAAAACGGCGCCATCGCCTGCGGCGGCACCCAATCCGGCTGGCTCTCCACCAACACCTCCTACAAGGACTTCCAACTCCAGCTCGAATTCAAAGGCCCCGCCGACATCAACAGCGGCGTCTTCCTCCGCTCGCAAAAGGAAGGCCAACCCCACGAAACCGGCTACGAACTCCAAATCTGGGACATGCAGCCCGCCGGCTACCTAACCGGATCCCTCGTCGGCTCCATCAAAGCCCCGCCCGCGCCCAAGATCAAGGCCAACGACTGGAACCACTTCGACATCACCGCCAAAGGCGATCACTTCCTGGTCAAACTCAACGGCAAAACCATCCTCGACGCCCACGACTCGAAACACGCCGAAGGCCTCATCGGCCTCCAGTGCCAACCCAAACAGCTCATCTCGTTCCGCAACATCCGCATCAAGGCCCTGAAGTAATGACCCGCCGCGCCGCCATTCTTCTAACGGCCACCGCCGCCGCCCAACCCCGCAAACTAAACGCCGGCGAAATCATCGCCCGCATCCAGAAGCAGGTCGCCGTTCCCTGGCGCGCCGAAACCGTGGACACCCTCAAATCCGGAACCATGGAAACCCCAGTCACCGGCATCGCCACGACGTTCATGTCCACCCTCGAAGTGCTGCAAAAAGCCGTAGCCGAAGGCAAGAACATGGTCATCACCCACGAACCGACGTTCTACCAGGGCGACGACAACACCCGCGACACCGCCACCGACCCCACCGTCCTAGCCAAGAAGGCGTTCATCGAAAAGCACAACATCGCCATCTTCCGTTTCCACGACCACTGGCACATGCGCCGCCCCGACGGCATCCGCGAAGGCATGATGAAGGAGCTAGGCTGGCAACCCGGCCAAACCCACAACACCACCCTAAAAGCCTTAGCCGCCGAAGCAAAAGCCAAACTGAAAATCCGCGCCATCCGCGTTATCGGCGACCCGAACCAACCCATCGCAAAGGTAGCCCTGAACCCCGGCTATGCGAATCTCTCCGGCGCCATCCGCGCCCTGGCCACGGCGGACGTATTGGTCCTGGGCGAAGCCCGCGAATGGGAAGTCTACGAGTACGTGCAGGACCAAATCTCGAGCGGCGCCAAGAAGTCACTAATCGTCCTAGGCCACGCCGTCAGCGAAGAAGGCGGCATGAAGGAATGCGCCGCGTGGCTGAAAACTTTCATCCCCGAACTCCCCATCGCCCACGTCCCCGCCGGCGAACCCTTCTGGACGTTGTAGCCCCAGCCCCATTGACCCCAAACACGCCCTATCGAAACCATTGAGCGAGTTCGTCGTGTGAGAGGCTGCTCAACTGCTGCGCGATAAATTGATTGAGATACTCCGGATCAGGCTCACATCGGGTCGCTCGCAATTGAACGTCCCAAGTTGAATATTCGGATGGATCACTGCCAACGATCAATCCAACGCCATGCCTCGATGCTTCCTCTTTGATTCGCTCTAGAAGTCCATCCTGGGGTTCGAGTCCAGGGGGAATATGAAGCCATACATATGCTTGGGTCGCCGCACGACGATGGGATAATGCTTCAAAAACAGCAGTAACGTCGATTCCATCAAACGGCTTAAGTTCAAAGGTAATCAAATCAAAAAACTTACCCGGAACATGCGGAAATACTCGAAGCGCTGCAACAACAATGTCTGGCCGCGTCCAAGTCCCACCGGTATCCCTCCGGCCCTGGCGTGCGGTCACTTCTACCACATGGCTTCGAAACCGCATATCTTTCGCCCACTGGTCCCGCAGAACGCGGGCGACAGGTTCGTAGAGTTCGGACTCAACTACAGCTGCCGGTGGTGCTACTCCAAACACGGCAGGTGGTGTCACCGTTGTGGCTGGTCCTTGGTCGACAATACTCACACTGCCGCCTTTGCCGCGTCCAAGTTCGAGTCTACCGGCGTCCACTAGCCGATCTCGAATGGGCCAGTATGCGGCCTCGCCCCAACCCAATTCCCGTTGAAGTGTCACGTTTCCGGCGTGACCACCCTTAGATTTGATCAGTTCAATCAACTGTTCTTCTCGGGCCGAGATATCTTCAAAAGCGCCAGGTGATTCAAGCATCATTTCCCCTCAACGTAAAGTCTATTGCTACTGGCAGGTTTGGATGATCAAGTTGTGATTCGCAGGCAATCCCGCGCGAAGAACGCATGAATCTGGAACCCCCTGATGATCAATTCGGCCGAGTTCAGGCTACGACGACAACCTTTCTGAATTTTCGATAAATATCTGCGTTTCCAGTCGCCGTTGCTTCGACCAACGATGCGAACGTTAGGAGGGCCTCTCGAATCGTAGCTCGGTTTTTCAGGCCGTCCTTGAGCGCAATTTCAAGGCGTGGCAAAAGTGGAGAGATAGTTCGAATAATTGGTTCCCAATAGGTCTTGGCTCGGTCAGGCGTTGTGCTCGGGCCGAATGAGAGTCTCCAGAGAGCATGCACCTTTTTGCCGAGGATTATCTCTAAACAAGAAGAAATCCCCGAACACGAAAGAAAGATCGCGCCGCGATTCCTGAAGTACTGAAGTTGCTGGCTTTCGCTGCTGGTGAGCTCTTCTTGGGAAGTCTTTGCCTTTTCCGCCAGGGAGAACTTGCGATCCTCGATTGCCCGGAGCAACGAGATCGCGAAGATTATGTGGCGCGCAGAGGTTTGCTCATTAAAAAACTGGGCATAAAGTCTATCGTTTGCCCAGATCTCTGACTTCTCGTTGTATGCTGCGACGGGATCTAGATGCAGTGCTGCCAATGCTTGCCCGACGGTGTATGCGGGAAGAAGGCCTTTCCTACGTCGAATGACTGCCTCGCCACCGCCTCTTCGCCCACCTTCGTATTCAGCCGCTGGGATAGATTCCATCTCTTCTCGGAGCCGTCGCTGGGTCTTGTCTGTACTCCGAAAGTCAGCCGCAGTAACCTTGTTTTGGCTATTATTGAACCGGATTACACTCGTGACAACATCAGAATCCAGCGTTTTGATGAAGCGGGCAGGAACCCAAACATTACTCAACCTCTCATTGACCGAACCTAGCGCGCCAGTGGTTTGGGCGCCATTCACAATGCTGGCGCCGGAGATCGTAAGTTTGCTTGAAGCGGAATCAAACGAGAAATCGTTAACTAGCACCGTAACGCCATTGTTGTACGCCCAGAAATTACTTCCCTCTTGGCTCGCTGTCTGGATGATACCGTTGTTAATGTTCGTGTCACTGCGCCTTGCGCCAAGGTAGTCTCGGACGTTGGCGGAGAAAAGATCAGTCTTGTGCTTCCGATACGCGGTCCTTAGGAAAGATGCCGGGACCGCTGTTACAACTGCACTCCAGTGATCCGCGCTCAACTCGAATCCTCCCTTGGTCTGGATATTGAAAGTCTCATCGACAAGGATCGGAGTGAGAGATTCTGAGTACCAGCGCTCTAGCCTTTCACATCCAATCTCAAGAACTTCGACTTTAATTTTCTTAGACTCGCTACTTGCGTCGAGCTTGGTCTGGACCGCAGCCTGTACGGTTTTGAGTTCCTTCTCAACGTTTTGAGATTGAGGCAGATTGTGGGAGAACCAGATAAACAGCTCATCAAGTGCGCCTACGCTGATTGCCGCACGAAGAGCTTCCGCACTTGGGCGGAGCCTTTCAGGAATTGAGGCAAGGTCGGCGTCCAGCAACCACGCGATAGCGGTATTTAGTTCTGATGCCTTGTTTGCGCTGGCGGCGCGCTTGGTCGGTGAGGTGGAGAGGTAGCACTGCGCGATAACGGCATATTTTTCCTCAGTGTCGACGTAGACGATATCGCACTTCTTGTCGTCACCTCCATCCACGACGCCATCGGCTGCGACGCTATCAAGATCTTCCAGCTTGAAACGCAACGCCATCGCAAATAGGCCGATTGCGTTGGAGCCATATCTAGCCAAGTCTGTTCTCGCCTTAAATGCATCTTCCCAGCTCATACTTTGTCCAGTCTCCGAGAGTTATGAGCCTACATTAAACCACACTGAATCCGTCCCCTCAATCATGCAAATCACTTACCTACGTCGCAGTTAGTGACGGACAATCTTGAAAACTGCCGATGCAAACTAAGGGTAATCCTCCAGGTAGCCGCGACGTGTAGGAGCGTCCCCATCGCCCACGTCCCCGCCGGCGAACCATCGTGCACGTTCTGATGCGCTAGCATCAAACCATGGCGACTCCGCCCTACGTCCACTGGCGCGATAACCAAATGTGGCTCGGCTACCTAAAAGCCTTCCCCGACTACCTCACTCAAGGCGAATCCATCGCCGAACTCGAAGCCAACCTCCTCGATATCCACGAACACCTCACCGCCCAATGACCAAACTCGTCACCCCCACCTCCGCAACCCAACCCCCCCCCCCCCCCCA
>CANIFK010000070.1 GCA_947466555.1 Acidobacteriota bacterium
GGATTTCCAAAATCGATCAGCGCTCCGAGTTTCTCAATTGAGGAGGGTTGTGACTCGGAAACGACTACGGTCCATGAATCGATAGTGCTGAAGTCCATCTACCCGTTCATATCGGCGAAGGACGGGCGGGATTGAAGGAAAAGTTTGCACGAAAAGACTTGCTTCGTTAGTACCTGTTAATTAAAATGCCTTTATCGGAACTGAGGCCGATACAGACTATGTCGAGAAAAGTATTCATTGGGAACGTACCGTTCCAGGCGCAGGATGAAGATCTGCGGGCCTGGTTTACGAACAACTCGGTATATCCAGCCGGAGTGGCGATCGTGAAGCACCGGGTGACGGGGAAGTCCCGGGGATTTGGATTCGCCGATTTCGAGCGCGCCGAAGACGCAGAGGCGGCGGTAGGGGCGCTGAACGGGTTGGAACTGCTGGGACGCCGGTTGATGCTGAGCGTGGCACACAGCGAAGGGCCGGCGGTGCAGGCGCCTGAGACAGAAGCCGCAGTCCGGCAGTAGGGTTTTCGCCTGATTGCAAAGTAGTTGGTATAGTGGGACGTTAGAACAGCGAGACGCACCCAATGATCAACTACTGGATGCTCATGAGGCAACCTCTGCTTCTGTTGGGCGCATTACCGATTCTCGCCGGCGCGTTCATTGGATGGCTTGGATTGGGTTATTTGTCCGATTCGGCGGCGTTTGTGGAAAATCTGCAGCAAGCAGATGCCCGGGTGATTCGATTCCTGCCGGTCGAGCCGAAGATGTTGATGGATGTGGAATACGAGGACTCGGACGGCGTGAAGCACTCAGCCCGGTTCGAGGTGGATGAGTCCGATGCGCCGCACCTGCGGTCGATTGGAAAAGTCAGCATCGTCTTCGATCGGCGCAGTCCGGATCGGGCGGAGCTGGGCCACATTGTGAGCGCGAACAACGAGAAGATCTTTGACATGGCGGTAGCCGGCGGCGGTGCGCTACTGGTGTTGTTCGGAGTGGTCTATATAATTCGGCGGGCCCGGCAGGTTGGCGCTATCAAGCGGCTATTCCGTTGCGGACAGGTGGTCCAGACCGAAGTGCGCGACAAGGCGATGGCGCCGGGGCAGCAGATGGGCCGGTTCACTTATGCCTTCCGGGGACCGAATGGCCGCTGGTACGAGGGGAAATCCCCCGACATGACAGCGGAGCAACTGGCGGATTGGCCGGTGGGACGCCAGATTCTGGCGGCCTACGATCCGTTGGATCCGAAGCGGTCTGAGCCGGATGTGTTCGGGGTACTGCACAAGCGGCGGGACGTTCCGCAACTGGCCTAGAGCACGATTGCGAGTGATGAGGAGAAGTCGTTCCTCTTGATCCATCCGCCGGAATTGACCAGGCCGAGGGGCTTGGGGCTGATGTACGGGCGAGCGGATTTGAAACCTTTCGCGGGTGGGATAAAGCCAGAAGCCCTGGGGATGGCCATGCCGGTTGCGGTACTGAACCCGCGCCGGGTGTTCTGTATCAACTGGGTGCGGTTGTAGGTGTAGCCGAACTCGGGGCCGGTGAAATCGCAGGAATGGGCGATCATGCGGAAGCCGCCTTTGAGTGAGTCGTCATTTTGCTCGGTGGAGGCGCAATTGGCCGACGACCTCGGCGAGTTCGAGGACGTGGGGAACCGCCTGGAGAGAGCAAAGGGAACCAACAGGGAACGAACGTATTATTGGCCAACAATGACGACGTGCACGTGGCCGGGCCCGTGGACGCCGCGCACCAGGAACTGTTCAATGTCGCCGGTGCGACTGGGACCGGTGACCATCACCATGGCGCTGGAATCATCAACCGGCCGCGGGATCATCGAGAGCATCTCATCCAGATTGGTAAGCAAACGGTCCTGCGGGACAACGGCGATGTGGACCGGCGGGAGGAGCGAGATGAGCCGGGGCTCCTGGGCCGTAGCGCGGAGAACGATCGTACCGGTTTGGGCCAGCAGGCAGTAGGCGCTGGTTATGCCAACGGAGGCGGTGGCGCATGCGTTTCGCAATTCCTCCCCGTTCGCGTAGGGCATGCCGGCGATGCCGCACTGGGCCAGGAACGGGTGGGGGGAGGCGACGAACGATTGACCGTCGACGAGCGTTTCGACGGCCTTTTTGGCGGAAGCGAAATCGGGGACAAGGGTGACTGTCCCGCCCAACGCTTCGAGGGCGGCACGGAAACGGGCGAGGCGTGTGGCCAAGGGCTCCGAGCGCACGCGGAGGAGCGGTTCCGGAGGCGGGAGCGGCTTCTGGCCGAGCTTGCGTCCGATGGCGGAGCGGACCCGTTCAAAGATGGCGTCGCGGGAATCCATTTACTGTTTCCGCTCCTTCGCTTTCCGCTCAATCCAGAGATCGCGGAACGATTTGGGTGGGGGTGCGGGGAAGTCGCGTTCGCTGAGCCAGGCGGTGAGGGGGCCGCTGGGGGAGTTGGCGGGCCAGGGCACTTTGTTGAGCCAGCCGTTGGACTGGCGGCCTAGCCAGCCGAGACCGAACTTTGCCGCCAGCGCATACATCGCCGGGCGCCGCATGAGCCAGGACCAGAGGCCGAAGACGCGTGCGTCCTTCGGGTCGGGCTTGGCTTCGTGGCGGAGTTTGAGCAGGATGCCGGGGAGATCGATCTTCACCGGGCAGACTTCGGCGCAGGCGCCGCAGAGGCTGGAGGCGAAGGGCAGCCAGGGGTCCTTTTCGTTGCCCTTGAATTGGGGCGTGATGACCTTGCCGATGGGGCCGGAGTAGACCCACGGGTAGTTGTGGCCACCAATTTTTCGATAGACGGGGCAGGTGTTCAGACACGCCGCGCAGCGGATGCAGCGGAGGGATTCGCGCTTTTCGACGTCGGCGAGGAGCTTCGTGCGGCCGGCGTCCAGGAGCACGATGTAGAACTCTTCGGGGCCGTCGAGTTCGCCATTGCGGCGGGGGCCGCTGACGATGCTGGTGTAGCTGGTGAGCGGCTGGCCGCTGGCGGAGCGGCCCAACAGATCGAGAAACACGGCGAGGTCCCGCATGCGGGGGATGAGTTTTTCAATGCCCGCGATGGCGATGTGGATTTTGGGCGCGGAATGAGACAGCCGGGCGTTGCCCTCGTTTTCCACGATGACGACGGCGCCGGAATCGGCCAGCAGGAAGTTGGCGCCGGTGATGCCGATGCCGGCTTGGAGGAACTTCTCGCGGAGCACGCGGCGCGCGGTCATGGCCTGATTTTCGATGACCGTGTCGTGGGCGACGCCGAGCTTCTCTTCGAAGATGTCGGCGACGTCGTGGCGGGTCATATGAATGGCAGGCGCCACGATGTGATACGGGCGCTGGCCGGCGAGTTGGAGGATGTATTCGCCGAGATCGGTCTCGACGGCGTCGAGCTCGTGGTGGATGAGACGCTCGTTGAGATGAATCTCTTCGCTGGTCATCGACTTAGATTTCACGATGACGTTGGCGCCCTTTTCCTTCGCCAGTTGCAGGACGAAATCGGCGGCCTCTTCGCCGGTTTGGGCCCAGATGACTTTGCCGCCGTTGGCTTGGACGGCGGCTTCGAGTTGAAGGAGATAGACGTCGAGGAAGTCGAGCGTGTGCTGCTTGATTTCGGCGGCGCGGGTGCGGAGATCCTGGTATTCGGGGAGCGTTTCGGGGGAGACGGCCTTGCTGCGATTGTCCTTGAAACGGCCGGTGTTGGTGTAGATGGCCAGTTGGAGATTGGCGTCAGCGAGCGTGGTGCGGATGGCCGGATCGGGTGCGCTCATAGTGGCTACTTTCGGGAGGCAAGCACTTCGGCGAGATGGACGGTTTCGATGTTGTGACCGCCGCGGGAGAGGGCGCCGCGAAGTTGCATGAGGCAACTGGAATCGAGCGAGACGACGTGGGTGGCACCGGTTTGGAGGATGCTATCGACCTTGGTGCGGGCCATGGCGCCGGAGATCTGGGCGAACTTGACGGAGAAGGTTCCGCCGAAGCCGCAGCACTCTTCGGCAGCTTCCATTTCGACGAGTTCGAGGTCCTTGACCCGTTTGAGGAGCAGGCGCGGGGCGTCTTTGAGCTTGAGTTCGCGGAGGGCGTGGCAGGAGTCGTGATAGGTGACTTTGTGGGGGAAACGGGGGGAGAGTTTGTCGAGATCGGCGCTGTTGAGGAGGAACTGCGAGAACTCCCAGACGCGGGGGACGATGGAGTCGACACGGGCGAGATTCCTGGGGTCACCGGCGAAGAGTTCGGCGTAGTGGTGCTTGATCATCGACGTGCAGCTGCCGGAAGGGACGATGATGGTTTCGGCGTCGGAGAAGACGTCGAGGAAATGTTCAGCGACGGGACGAGCCTGATCGTGAAACCCGCTGTTGAACGCCGGCTGGGCGCAGCAGGTCTGCGCGGCGCGGAACTCCACTTCGTAGCCGAGTTGTTCGAGTACGTCGACCATCGCCATTCCGGCGTTGGGGAAGAGTTGGTCTACGATACAAGTGACAAAAATCGCGACACGGCGCGGCATGACCACCGATTGTAGCACCGGGCCATTGGCTACAATGGGAGAGTGAAACGGCGTCATCTCCTTCTGCTATCGGCGACGAGCGTGTGGGGTGCCGAGACGCGCGCGACGGCGTTGCGCGGGCGGCTGCGCGAGGGCGAACCACCGACGGTGGAGACGGCCGGCGGCAAGCGTGTGCCGGTGGACGGCGACACGGAGATCCGCGGCGTATTGCGCGACAAGCGCGTGATCGGCAGCGACTTTGAGGTGATGGGAAACATGGACCCGAACGGCACCTTTCAGGCGCTGGCCGTGTTTGAAAATCCGCTGTTTGTGTACAAGGGCGGCCAACGCCTCTATGTGACATACTGGTGCGACGTCTGCGCTATCCGGACACGCACACCGGGAGTTTGCTGGTGCTGTCAGGAAGAGACAGAACTTGACCTCCGGGATCGTAAAGACTAGTGAAACTCTCCATCCTCTTCCCCGCCCTTCTTGCTATGACTGCACTTTCGAACGCCGCCCAATATGAGGCGCGCACGAGTTCCGAAGACGGCATCGGAACGCTGACGCTGCGCGACAACTCGAACGACGTGACGGTATCGGTTGTACCGTCGATCGGCAACAACGCCTTCCGCATGCTGGTGAAAGGCAAAGACGTTTTCTGGTCGCCGTATCAGAAGCTGTCCGAGCTGAAGGCCAAGCCGACGTTGCTGGGCAATCCGTTCCTGGCGCCGTGGGCGAACCGCCTGGACCAGGCCGCGTTCTTTGCGAACGGGAAGAAGTATCTTCTGAATCCCGAATTGAAAAACTACCGGTTGGACGGCAATCAACTGCCGATTCACGGGCTGGTGAATTTCAGTTCTCATTGGAAGATGATCGGCATTGGCGCCGACGACAAGAGCGCGTGGGTGACCAGCCGCCTGGAGTTCTTCCGGCTACCGGAGTACATGGCGCAGTTCCCGTTCGCGCACACGATCGACATGACCTACCGGCTGGCCAACGGCGTGTTGGAAGTGGAAACCGAAGTGACCAATATGTCCTTCGAGAAGATGCCGCTGATCATTGGCTACCACCCGTATTTCCGCGTCTATGACGCGCCGCGGGCGGACTGGAAAGTGACGCTGCCGGCGAAGCTGCACGTGACTTTGAACAGCAAGCTGACGCCGACCGGCGAGACGACGCCGAACCCCTACAGCGACCCGCACGTGCTGGCGGCGACGCAGTTGGACGATGTGTTCACCGGGCTGGTGCGCGATTCGAAAGGCCACGCGGAGTTCTCCGTGCAGGGCAAGCAGCAGAAAGTTTCCGTGATCTATGGCGCGAAGTATCCGGTGGCGGTGGTGTATGCCCCGACCGGTCCGAACCGCGATTTCATCTGCTTTGAGCCGATGACGGGGATCACGAATTCGATGAACCTGGCCCACGAGGGCAAGTACAAAGAGTTGCAGTCCATTGCGCCCGGCGGCGTGTGGAAAGAAAGCTACTGGGTGAAAGCCACCGGGTTCTAAATCGATGCAGACAGCGCTGGTGACCGGGGCCAGCACGGGCATTGCGCTGGCAACGGCGCTACATCTGGCGCTGCATCGATTTCAAGTGTTCGCGGGCGTGCGGGATCCTGAAGGGGCCGTTGAACTGCACGCCGCGATCCGCGGCATGGGACGATCGTCGCCATCACGTCGATGCTGGGACTGTTAACACTCGGCTCCGGGACGCACTACGCGGCCAGCAAGCGAGCGAAGTGCTGGCGCAGGAGACGGCTCTATTTGGGGGACGTGTGGCGCTGTGGTGGAACCAGGCGTGATTCTGACGCCGATCTTCGGCAAGAAGATCGAGACGGTTGGCGAGGACTCTCCGTACCACTTTTCGCGCCGCCGCTGAAGGCGTTTTTTGAGGCACAGATGGGAAGCGGCACGTTGCCGATGGCCTTGGCGGAAAGGGTGCTGCACGCCATTCGCAGTGATGCGCGCTGCTGCGGTATTTCGTGGGGCCGGGCAGCGGTGAGCGGACGAAGAGTGGATTGCCGACTTCGCCATTGCCGACGATGAAGCGTTTTTCGACCGCATGGCGCAGCGCTTCGAACTGGACCTGTGGCGGAAGCCCGCGAAGCCGGACTCCGATGAATAAAAACGAAAACGGGGAACGCTCCTGGTAAGAGCGTTCCCCGTTGGTCTTGCGGGTGGACCGGAAGTGTTTACTTGGCGCCGGCGGGCTTGGGAGCGGCGGGCTTCGGCGCAGCCGGCTTGGCGGCGGCAGGAGGCACAGCGTTCGAGGCCGGGGCGTTTTTGTCGTAGGTCTCAACCACCTGACGGGTAATGTCGACGGCGGTGGAGGCGTAGAGAATCGGGCTGGACTGGGCGCTGACGTCGATGACGACGGCATAGGCGTTGTCGGTGGCGTATTTGTCGATCACCGCCATCACCTTCCCACCGATCTCCTGGAAGAGCTTCTGCTGTTCCTGATCGAGCTCGGCCGAGGCATCTTCGCCGTCGCGCTGCAGGGCTTTCTGCTTGACGTCGATGTCGCGCATCAGCTTGTTCTTCTGCTCTTCGCTGGCGGTGTTGGAGCTGGCGCGGAGCTGTTGCTGCAGGGCCTGGATTTCGCCTTGGCGCTTTTCAATTTCCTGCCGCTTGGGCATGAACTTGGTTTCCAGTTCCTTGGCGGCTTTCTGACCATCGCGCGTGCCGATGATGGCATTCTGCAGATGGATGATCGCGATCTTGTTGGGGGCCTGCGCTGGCAGGCTGAGGGCGGCGCCAGCGAGCATAGCGGGCAGCCAGAGCATCATTCGGTTCACGTTGGAAGACTCCTGAAAGGCGGTGCAAGTATTGTACTAAAGTTACCGGGAACGACAGGCGAGAGACGAAAGCCCCAAGCGCCTAGAACGTGCGGCTGATGGTAAAACGGAACGTTTTCCGCTGCTCGAAGAACGGCGTCGCACGGCCCCAGGTGGCGACCGAGTTGATGAACGTCGCCTGATTGGGGAACGAGGAGCGATCGAGCACGACCGGCGGCTGCAGGTACTGCTGCACGATCGTGGGGTTGTAGGCCCAGTAGAAGCGGAACGGGGCGTTGACGACCGGCATCATGATCTGCATTTCGAGGCCGGTGGAGGTGCGGAGTTTTTCCGTACCCGGGGCGACGAGAATGCGGCGATCAAAGCCAGCCGAAGGATGATTGAAGTTGAGCTCATCGACGCGCTCGGTATTCATCTTGAGCGCCTTGCGGAGACTGATCTTGTTCAGACCGGCGTCGAAGAAGGCGGCCAGGGTGACCGGGCCAAAGATCGGAATGCGATATTCGAAGTTCGCGATACCCTGCGTGTCACCGCCGGGGAAGATGAGCTGATAGATCGGCACGCCCTTGGTGACGGGCGAATAGGTGTAGGTGCCATCGGCCTGCAGGGTGCGCTGCGAACGGGCGGAGCCGTCGTCATTGAGCACCGGGATGGCCGATTCGGAAGCGATGTAGGCCATCGGGCTGACGCCCCAGATCTGGAAGCCGCGGACGTCGTTTTCACCGCCCATGTAGACGCGGTTGAAGGGAGGCGCCGTTTTGCCGCCGTAACCGGCGACCAGGCGGCCCATCAGGCGGTAGCCGATGACGTGGCCCTTCTTCAGACCGGCGCGGAACAGCGTATGGCTGATGGTCGGCTCGATCATGTTCACGTTGCCGCCAAGGAAGCTGCCGGCGAACGTAGTGGAGAAGAAGAGGCTCTTGCCGCGGCTGGGCGTGATGGGGTGATCGACCGTGTTGTATTGGAACGACGGAACGATCTTGCTGGTGCGAATACCGGTTAACTGGTTCGGACCACCGATGCCCTGGAAGTTGACGTAGTTGAAGTACTGGCTGGCCGAGTCGGTCAAGGTTTGAATCTTAGACACGTCGTAGCCGTAGCTCATGGTCCAGCGGGCGAAGGTGCGGCGCAGCTGTGACGAGGCGAACACGGTGAATCCGCGTCCGTTGGAGACGTAGTTCAACAGGTTGTTCGTACCGAGCGACTGGTAGAGCGGGATGAGGTTGCGGCCGCTCAACAGCGACACTTCGCGAGCCTGATCGTAGTTGTACCGCTGCATGTAGACGGTGAAGCCGGTCTGAATGGGACGGTCGAACAGGTACGGTTCGGTGAAGCTGAAGGTAACGTCGCGGATACGGTCGCCGATTTGGCTGTTGATGCCGAGCGTTTCGCCGAGGCCGAGGAAGTTGTTGGTAGAGTAGCCGAAAGCCACGAAGCTGCCGGCGATACCGCTGACGCCGCCGGAGAGCTGCACGGAGTTCTTCCCGCGTTCCTTCACCTTGAGGGTAATGTCGACGGTGTTGGTCCGGGTGTCGCGCTTGATTTCGGCCGACTCGCCTTCCTTCAACGCTTCGAAGTAGCCCAGCTGATTCAGGCGCAGGATGCTGAGTTCCCACAAACGAGTGGAGAACATGTCGCCTTCGTCGACGAGCAGTTCGCGGCGGATGACCTTATCGCGCGTCGTGGTGTTCCCGGAGAAGTCGATGCGGCGAACGAAGAACTGCTTGCCTTCGTCGACGTTCAGGGTGAAGTCCACTTTGTCGGTGCCGGTGACGGGGTTGATGTCCGGTTCGGGAACCATGTCGATGTAGCCGAATTCGCCGTACAGTTTGCGAATCTGTTCCAGGCCCTTGCGGAGCTTGGCGGTGGAGAACGTGTCGCCCACTTTCATCTGGAAGATGTTGGCGAGGATGCTCTCCGGCGTACGGAAGAGCTTCATGCCGACGGCGTTGAGCGTCTGCAGTTTATACAGCCGGCTCTCTTCCATGTTGATCGTGAGGTCCGCCTTCTTACCGGGTTTGTTCGGCTTGAAGATCGGGATCTTGAAGCCGCTGCCGCCGGTATCGCGGATGACAACCTTGTGTTCCCCGGCGCGGGTAGTGAAATAGCCCTTTTCCTGATAGAAGCTCTGGACGCGCTGCTTGTCTTCTTCGAGCTTTGAGGAATCGTAGGTCTTGGCGAAGAGGTTTTCGAGGAAGATCGACCGCGGGACCCCGATGGGGTGCAGGTTCTTCATGGCGCGAATGACAACGCGGTCGCTGAAGATCTTGTTGCCCTCGATCTTAATGTCGCCCATCTTCACCTTGGGGCCTTCGGTGACTTTGAAGACCACTTCCATGGTGGATGGAGGAATCTGCCGGAGTTCGGGTTCGACGGTCGCATACTGGCGGCCGCGTTCGGCGAGGAACTCTTTCAGCGCGATGGCGGCGCGTTGCACCTTGTTCGGATCGTACTGCGATTCGACGGTCAGACCGACGCGGCGCTCTTTGAAACGATCGAGAATTTCGGAAACGGTAACCGACTTGGCTCCCTCGTACTTGATGGAACGGACAATGCGGCGTTCAACAACGACGAAGCGAAGAATGTACCCCGTGCGCCCAGCCTCGCGTTCGAGCGAAATGTCGTCGAACCGGCCGGTGTTCCACAACGACATAAAGTCGCGGTGGAGGGTTTCTTCGTCAAGCCGATCGCCTTTTTTGGTTAGGATCATCGCGCGCAACGTGTCTTGTGGGACGCGGCGCGCACCGCGAAATTCCACAGTCTCTACAACATCATCCACCTGCCCGGCAGGGGCGGCCGATTCCGGTTTCGACGGATCGACGGCCGGCTTGGGGGCCTCCAATTGCGGCGCACCTGGCTTGGCCGGGGCCGCTTGCGGGGCCTCCGGTTTGGCGGGCGAAGCCGATTGCGGAACCGTTTCAAACGGGTTCGCGTTACCGGGCTTTGCGGGCGCTGGTTTGGGAGGAGTAGTCGGTGGTTGCTGGCAATAGAGTGAACCTGCTCCGAGACAGACACACAATACTGTCAGAAGTTGCAGGCTTCCGAGCCCGGCATGCTTCATTAAGCGGTAGATCCTTTCCACTCTGCGACTCTTTGGTGACGCGCCAACTCCGTCCCCGGTTTCCACACAGGTGAGCAGAGTCCGACGAATCGGCACACAAACTACACAGTTTACCTGATCCGGGGGAACGGGTTCAAACTTCCCAATTGTTACGTTTCCCAAATCAAGCCAATCTCACGGGCCCGATGGGCCGTTCTGCTGATGGCGGCGCCGAACAAAAAGTAGGCCAGCGCGGTGGCCGGCAACGGCGTGATGCGGCTCACAACCGGCGCAACTGCTGGCCAAAACGCATGCATCAGAAACAAATAGAAGCCCGCGGCGGCGCCAAACGAGCACACCAGGTGCAGCCAGTAGTTCGAAATACGGCTGGCGACAAGCGCCCACACCGCACCGGCGACGCCATGTAAAAAGAAATGCATGGAGGCGCCAGCAAGGGTGGCGACGCCGAATCCCATCGAAAAAACCCGGTTGTGGTAGACCCCGGCGCCCCAAAGATTGAGCATTGCCCACCAGTACTGACGTTCCCAGATCGAGTCCATGGCGAACCAGCCGATCATGAGCACGGCGCCGAGGATGCCGCTCTCGAGTCCGGCTAACAGGCTTGAGACCGTCCCCGGCGGCGGGAGCGGAGGAGGGGGCGGCGGGGCGACGTAGACAGGCGGGGGCGCTGGGGAAACGAAGGGGTTATCGTCACCCATTTCGGCGTGAAATACACGAGGAGGAGGCTCCGGCGGAGACGCTTCCGATTCGATTTCGCGGGCGTGGGAATCCGCTTCCATGAATATTCTTACGGGAAAAAGGCCTATACTAGCACATTCATGGTCATAAACCGTTCGGGAAGTGCGGCGAGGCGGGTGGTGGTTACCGGGATCGGCGCGATGAGCCCAAACGGGATCGGCCGGGAGGCCTTTTGGGCGAACTCGCTGGCCGGGCGAAGCGGGGTGGGGGCGATTACCCAGTTCGATACGGCGGGCCTGCAGGTGCGCATCGCGGGTGAGGTGACGGGGTTCGACGAGTCGGCCTGGGTGGACGCGAAGGAACGGCCGCATGTGGGCCGGGTGACGCCGTTGGCGCGGGCGGCGGCAGCGGAGGCGTTGGCGGACGCCGGGATCGAACCGCGGGGGATGAGCCGGGGGGGGTTGCGGGAGATCGGGGTGATTCTGGGTTCCGGGGGCGGCAGCCAGGCGTTCACCGAGGAACAGTACAGGCTGTTTCACACCGGGCAGTTGAAACACTGCAGCGTCTATGTGATCCCGACGTCGACGATCGGGACGCTGGCGAGCGAAGTTTCCATGTACTTCGGCTTGCGCGGGTTTTCGCATATTGTTTCCACCGGATGCACGTCGTCGACCGATGCGATGGGCTATGCGATGCGGATGATTCAGTCGGGGATGATCGATTGCATCGTGGCCGGGGGCGCCGACGCGCCACTTGCGCCGCTGATCGTCCGAGGGTTCCAATTAATGCGCATCATGACGCAGCGTTGGAACGAGGAGCCGGAACGCGGTTCGAGGCCGTTTTCGAAAGACCGGGATGGGTTTGTGCTGGCCGAGGGGGCGTGGTTTTTCGTGTTGGAGGAACGGGAGCGGGCGTTGGCGCGGGGGGCGCGGATTTATGGGGAATTGGCTGGGTACGGATCGACATGCGAGGCCTATCACCGGGTACGGTTGGAGGAGTGCGGGGAGGAGCCGGCGCGGTCGATCGGGATGGCCCTGGAAGAGGCGGGGATAGCGCCGGAGGCGGTCGGCTACCTGCAGTACCACGGGACGTCGACGGAGTTGAACGACAGGATTGAGACGGCGGCCATTAAGCTGGCGTTTGGGTCGCATGCGGCCCGGTTGGCTGGGAGCGCGCTGAAGAGCCTGCTGGGGCATCCGCAAGGGGCGTGCGGGGCTGCCGGGGTGGCGGCGATCCTGCTGGCCATGCGGGACGGGGTGGTGCACCCGACAATCAATCTGGAGGAGGCCGACCCGTCGTGCGACCTGGACTATGTCCCTAAAACAGCGAGGCCACTGCAGTTTGAGTATGCAGTGGCCAACTGTATTGCTTTCGGGAGCAAGAACGCCGCAC
>CANIFK010000071.1 GCA_947466555.1 Acidobacteriota bacterium
AGCGGCGGACGGCGGCGAAGTGTTCCGTGCAGGCTTCGTTCAAGTATTCGTGGATGCTGGGGAGCTTTTCCACGATGGGTTGATCCTGCGGGTCCTTGCTATCGAGGACGCGCAAGGGGTTGGTGACGGCGCGGCGCTGGGAGTCCGGGGAGAGTTCCGGCAGGTACTGTTCCAGATCCGACTTCAGGCGGGCGATGTAGCGGGCGCGGGATTCGGGGTCGCCGACGGAGTTGATGAGGAGGCGGGCGCCGGGCACGCCGTTGGCCTTGAGGAGGGTATCGACGAGCTCGATCACTTCGGCGTCGACGGTGGGGGAGTCCGACCCGATGAGTTCGGCGCCTATTTGCGAGAACTGGCGGTAGCGCCCCTTTTGCGGACGTTCGCGACGGAACATGGGCCCGATGTAGAAGAGCTTCTTCACGCCGGGGATCTGGTCCATGCGGTGTTCGATGAAGGCGCGGATGACACTGGCGGTGTTTTCGGGCCGCAGGGTGAGCGAGTCGCCGTGATCGTCGAAGGTGTACATTTCCTTCGAGACAATGTCGGTTTCTTCGCCGACGCCACGGGAGAATAGAGCTGTCTCTTCAAATATGGGCGTGCGGATTTCATGCACGTTGAAGGTGCGGAAGACGCGGCGGGAGGTTTCTTCAATTTCATTCCACACGGCCGAGGCGGGCGGAAGAATGTCACGGGTGCCTTTGATGGCGCGAATGCTCATGATGGGTTTAGCTGGCCTGTTCGTTCAGGTATTTTTCGCGGAGTTCGACGTAGTGCTGGGCGTTGACGCGGAAGCGTTCCTGCTCTTCGGGGCTAACCGATCGGCGGACCTTGGCGGGGACGCCCATGGCGAGGGAGAAGGGCGGGATTTCCATGCCTTCGGGGACGAGGGCGCCGGCGGCGATTACGGAGCCGTGGCCGATTTTGGCGCCGTTGAGAACGATGGCGCCGATGCCGATCAGGCAATCATCTTCGACGACGCAGCCGTGGAGGCAGACCTGGTGGCCGACGGTGACGCGGTTGCCGATGGTGAGATCGAACAGGTGCTCTTCGACGTGGAGGACGGAGCCGTCCTGAATGTTCGTTTCGTCGCCGATGGTGATTTTGTGGACGTCGCCGCGGAGGGTGGCGTTGGGCCAGACGCTGGAGCGTTCGCCGATCGTGACATCGCCGATGACGGTGGCGGCGGGATCGACCCAGGCGGAGGAGGCGATGCGGGGCGTGATGCCTTGGAATGAGCGAATCATAATGCCGGTTCCTTATTATCGCGTGGATTCGGAAACTCTGGCGGGTGAACGGTCATCTACAATTGGAATATGCTGCGGTTTTGGCTGATTTGCCTCTCGATTGCGGCGCCGCTCGTTGCCGCGCCAGGACTTGATATCGAAACGATGATGCGCATCCGGCGCGTGTCGGACCCGCAACTGGCGCCAGACGGGAAGACCGTAGCGTTCGCGGTGCAAAGCGTGGACCTGGCGGCGAACAAGAAGACGACGCAGATTTATACGATCCCGCTGGCGGGCGGGACGCCGATGGCGATTACCAATGAGGGGTCGAACGACCGGCCGCGTTGGTCGCCCGATTCGAAGCAGATCGCCTTTGTTTCGACGCGCGGCGGGGCATCGCACGTTTGGGTGATGAACGCCGATGGGACGCGGGCGAAGCAGGTGACGAAGCTGGCGACCGAGGCGGGCGGCGTGTTGTGGTTCCCCGATGGGAAGCGGTTGCTGTTTACGAGCGAAGTGTATCCGGACTGTGCCGATGAAGCCTGCAATGCGCGGACGCTGAAGGAAGAGAGCGAGAACAAATCGAAAGCCCGGACCTACACTTCCCTGCTCTACCGGCATTGGAACCAGTGGGGTTCGAAGCGGAAGAGCCATCTATTTGTGACCTCTGTCGATGGCGGAGAGGTGAAGGATCTGACTCCGGGCGCGTTTGACGTGCCGAGCTTTTCGCTGGGCGGGCAGGATGGGTATGCGATTTCGCCCGATGGCAAGGAAGTTTGCTATGTGATGAACGGCGAGAAGGAACAGGCGACGTCGACCAATAGTGAACTCTGGACCGTTTCGCCCGATGGCGGGGAGGCGCAAAAGATTACCGTGACCGCGGGCGCCGATGTGGGCCCGGTGTATTCGCCCGATGGGCAGTGGCTGGCCTGGCGCGGGCAGAAGACGGCAGGCTACGAGAGCGACCCGTGGCGGATGTTTGTGATCAAGCGCAAGGACGGGCAGGTGCGCGATTTGACCGAGTCGGTGGACCGGAATGTGGAGAGCCTCTACTGGTCGCCGGATTCGACGCGGATTTTCTTTACCGTGGAAGATCGCGGGCGGCAGGGCATTCAGATGCTGGCGATCAATGGAACGGGCGGGGCGCGATCGATTGTGTCGGGGTCGGCGACGTATGACGACGTGCAGTTGACGCCGGACGGCAAGACGATGCTGTACACGATGCAGACGGGGGCGAGCCCGGTGGAGATCTACCGGGTGAATTCGCCGACGAGCAAGCCGGAGCCGCTGACGCGGATGAACGAATCGCTGCTGAACGGCGTGGCGCTGACGGCGTTTGAAGATTTCACGGCTACGGGGGCGGAGGGCGCGAACATTCATTCTTTCGTGCTGAAGCCGGCCGGGTTTGACGCGAAGCAGAAGTATCCGGTGCTGTTCTTCATTCATGGCGGGCCGCAGGGCGCGTGGCACGAATCGTGGAGCTACCGTTGGAATCCGCAGATTTTCGCGGCGGCCGGGTTTGTGGTGGTGATGCCGAATCCGCGCGGTTCGACGGGGTATGGGCAGAAGTTCACCGATGACATTAACAACGACTGGGGCGGGAAAGTCTACGAAGATCTGATGGCGACGGTGGACGGGATTGCGGCGCAGCCGTGGGCCGACGCCGACCGGTTTGCGGCGGCGGGCGGGAGCTATGGCGGCTACATGGTGAACTGGCTGCTGGGGCATTCGACGCGGTTCAAGGCGTTGGTGAGCCATGCGGGTGTGTATGACCTGCGTTCGATGGCCGGGGAGACGGAAGAGGTTTGGTTCCCGATGTGGGAATTCAAGGGCATGCCGTGGGATAACCCGGAGTCGTATTCCAAATGGTCCCCGAGCTACTTTGTGAGCGAATTCCAGACGCCGACGCTGGTAATTCACGGTGAGCAGGATTACCGGGTGCCGGTGGGACAGGGGTTGCAACTGTTCACGGCGTTGCAGATGAAGAAGGTTCCGTCCAAGTTACTGCTGTTCCCGGATGAGGGGCACTGGATTCTGAAGCCGCAAAACAGTGTGGTGTGGCACAAGAATTTCCTGGACTGGATTACCGAATGGACGAAGAAGCCGGCGGCTAAACCCTGATTTTTGTTCAATTCGGCGTGGTACCCTGAGAGATAGTGTCGTCCCCGCTCCATGTCCATTTGGATCAGTATGAAGGTCCTCTCGACCTCCTGCTGGACCTGATCCGTAAGCATCAGGTGGATATCCACGACATCCCGATTGCGCAGATCACGTCCCAGTATCTGGAGTACGTGCAGAAGGCGCTGGAGCTGGATATGGAACTGGGCGCGGAGTTTGTGTACATGGCCGCGACGTTGATTCATATCAAGTCGAAGGTGCTGCTGCCGCGCGATCCGGAACTGGAAAAGATGGATCCGACGGAGGATCCGCGCCAGGAGCTGGTGGACCGTTTGTTGGAGCACGAGCGGTTCAAGAACGCCGCCGAGATGCTGCAGCAGAAACGGTTATTGGAAGAGGCGGCGTGGTCCAACCCGGCGATGAAGGACTTCCTGAACGAGGATGACGACCCGGGCTTGTCGGTAACGCTGTTCGACCTGGTGCAGACGCTGCAGAAGGTTTTGGACCGGGCGAAGACGCGGCCGCAGTTTGAAGTCAACAAAGAAGACGTGACCGTTCCCGACATGATGCACATGTTGCGGAAGGTGCTGCAGCATGCGCGGAAGGGCGAATCGATTTCGGCCACCGAGCTGTTTGAACGGCAGAAGACGCGGACGGCGATGATTGTGCTGTTCCTGGCGATTCTGGAGATGGTGAAGAACCAGGCCGTGAAGCTGGTGCAGAAGGAAGCGTTTGGCGACATCGGGTTGACGCGCCATACCGGTTTTGAAGAATTCGCCGCGAATGCGACCAGTGAATCGGTGACGCGGCTGGAAGAGGAATACAAGTAAGCGATGGAACCGGAAGAGATTCGGCCGCCGCAAGAGGCGGTGGAAGAGCCGTTGACGAAGGACGAGGCCGCTGTGCCGGCGGAGCCCGAGGCTGCGCCGACCGCGGCGGAGACCGCGAACGAAGAGATGGTGTCGGAGGGCGCGCCCGCCGATGTTGCGGCGGAGGCGACGGAACCGGCGGCTGAGGAAGCGGTTGCCGCTGAGCCCGCTGGCCCTGAGCCCGAGAGCGCCGAACCCGAGAGCACGGAACCCGAAAGCGAACCCGCGCCGTCCGACGAGAGCGCTACCGATGAGACTGCCGCAGGCGAACCCGAGGCCGAGGACGAAGAGTCCGGCGAAGAGGAAGAGCCGGTGGCGATGGAGTTCAACGATGTTGAACTCAAGGCCATTTTGCAGGCGGTGATCTATATCACCGACGAACCACTGGAAGCCAAGCAGATCGCCCTCGCGCTGCAGCAGCCGGAGGCGCGCGTGGAAGTGGCGCTGGCGGAGCTGGTGGAACAGTTCTCGCGGCCCGACAGCGGATTGCAGATTCGCGAGATCGCCGGCGGGTTCAAGATGGCCACCAAACCGGAGCATCACGAAGCGGTGCGCCAATTTGTGAAGAACCTGAAGCCATCGTTCAAGCTGACGGGCGCGGCGCTGGAGACGCTGGCGGTGATCGCCTACAAGCAGCCGATTACGGCGCCGGAGATCATGGAGATCCGCGGCGTGCAGGGCGCCGGTGTGTTGAAGACGCTGCTGGACCGGAAGTTGATCACGACGGCCGGGCGGAAGAGCGTCATCGGCAAGCCGATTTTGTACAAGACGACGAAGGACTTCCTGGTGCAGTTCGGGCTGAAGAGCGTGAACGAGTTGCCGACGTTGAAGGAATTCGAAGAGCTGCGCCGATTGGCGTTCAGCGAAGACGAGATGCCGGAGAATGCCGAGGGCCCCGCGTCGGTGGCCGAAGCCGCCGCGCAGCCCGCCGAGGCGACCGAACCGGTAGCCGTCGTGGAGCCGACCCCATTGGCGGAAGCAGAACCAGAACCCGCGCCGGCGGCCCCCGAAGAAGCCCCGGCCGAGACCCCGTTAGCAGACACAGCCGCTGAGGCTTAACAGAAAGAAGTTCGATGCAGGAGCGTTTACAGAAGATCATTTCGAGCGCTGGCGTGGCCAGCCGCCGCAGAGCGGAGCAAATGATCGCCGAGGGCCGCGTGACGGTGAACGGCAAGATTGTGACCGAGATGGGGACCAAGGCCGAGTTCGGCGTGGACCACATCAAAGTGGACGGGAAGTTGCTGCGTCCGCCGCAGGAGTTCCTCTACATTGCGATGAACAAGCCGGTGGGGTGTGTGACGACGATGTCCGATCCCGAGGGCCGGCCGACGGTGGCCGATTTATTGAAGGGCATCAAGACGCGCGTGTATCCGGTGGGCCGTTTGGACTATGCGTCCGAGGGATTGATTCTGCTGACCAACGATGGCGAATTCGCCAAGGCGGTGATGGCGGCGAAATCGAATCTGGTGAAGACGTACGTGGTGAAGGTGACCGCGTCGTTGACCTTCGAGCAGGAAGAACAGTTCCGGCGCGGCGTGTATTTGAACGGCAAGAAGACGGCGCCGGCTGGGCTGAAGAAGCTGAAGCACGCGATCAACCCCTGGTACGAAGTGCAGTTGATTGAAGGCCGGCAAAACCAGATTCGCATGATGTTTAATTCGTTCGGCGTACTGGTGGAAAAGCTGCGGCGGGTACGGATTGGATTCCTGGAACTGGGGCCGTTGCGGCCGCGCGAGTTCCGTCCCCTGGAGCCGAAGGAAGTGGCGAAGTTCTGCCGGATTCTGAAGCTGAAGGTGAGCGATGGCGACGAATGACGCCGACATGATCGAGATGCTTCGCGAGGGCAAGACGATTGCCGTCGTGGGGCTTTCGAGCAAGCGGTTGCGGCCGAGCCACGGGGTGTCGGCCTACATGCAGGAGCATGGGTATCGCATTGTCCCGGTGAATCCGGCGGAGACCGAAGTGCTGGGCGAGAAGGCGTACGCGACGCTGGGCGAGGTGCCTTTTCCGGTGGATATTGTGAACGTTTTCCGGCAGCCGGAGTTTGTGCCGGAGATTGTGGACGAGGCGCTGCGGCTGGGGGTGAAGTACCTGTGGCTGCAGGAGGATGTTGTGCACGAAGCGGCGGCGGCGAAGGCGCGGGCGGCAGGGGTGAAGGTTGTCATGGACCGCTGCATTTTGAAAGAGCATCGGCGGTTGATGCTGTAGGGTATGGAACGGTTTTCCTTCGACGAGCAGCGGGCGGCGGGGAAGAAGTATTTTGAGTTTCTGCGCACGGGGCAGATGAGCGCGGGCGTGTACCGGTTGGCGGCGGGCGCGGTGGATGAACAGCAGCCGCATACGGAAGAAGAGATTTATTATGTGGCGCGCGGGCGGGCGCGGTTTGTGAGCGGGGAGAGCGATATCGCGGTTTCCGCTGGGGATGTGTTGTTTGTGCCGGCGCGGGAGCCGCACCGGTTTTATGAGATTGCCGAAGAGCTGGAGTTGCTGGTCTTCTTTGCGCCGCCGGAAGCGGGATAGGGCGGGTTGTGATTTGGTTCCAGTTGGCGGATGCGTTTAGAAGTTGCACACCACATGGACGCCACAGTGCGGCGGGCGATCAGCGGACGGTCTTGGGGTCGAGATTGTCAGCGAGCGCGGTGGAAACACCAGCCGCATCCATGACGGTGCGGAACGCGGCTGCCGTCGGGGGAGAAGGACGGAAATTACCCGTGCGGTGGACGCCGGTGGCGATCCGGAGCGGAGTCCAGCCCATGCGGTTCGGACGATTCCAGACGTCGATCTTCGCGCCTTTTTCGGCAAGGACAAGAACAGCGCCGGGCAGATTCTTGTAGGCCGCGCCGTGCATGGCGGTTTCGCCATTTTTGTCCACGGCGTTAATGTCGTTGCCGAGGGCGATGGCAACGCGGATGGCTTCAGCCACTTCAGCTTCGGAGCCCGCGTCTTCGCCCGGGGAGCGGGTGCCGAGACCCGCGGCGACCATGAGCGGGGTGGACCCGTCCGCGTTGGGGAGCTTCGGATCGGCGCCAAGTTCGGCGAGAAGGCGCATGTAGACGGCGTCGGCACAGCGTGCGGCCATCAAGAACGGGGTGGCGCCCACGGTGTTGAGAACGCTGAGTCCGGCGTTGAACTTTACGGTCATGCGGGCGTTGAGGTCGGCACCTTTGGCGGCGAACTTGCGGACGAGCGTGAGGCTGTCCATGGCGCCGGATCCCGGAGGCGCGGGATCGTTGCTGCCGGTACCCGGTTTGCGGGCCCAGGTAAGGGTGTGGAGCGGCGTCCAGCCGGGGCCGGAAGCGTTCGGGTTGGCGCCGGCGTCCAGAAGCTGTGCGGCGAGAGCGAAATGGCAGTTGGCGACGGCAAGGTGGAGGGCACTCAGGCCGGGCCGCAGGCTGTTGGGTTCGGTGGTGCTGGCGCCGGCCGGGCGGCGGGTGCGGGCAGGCAAAGTGTCATTGGGATCAGCTCCCGCCTGAATCAGGCGGGCGACTGTCTGGGCGCGGCCTTCGCGAACAGCGAACAAAAGTGGAGAAAATCCGGTTACCGAGCGGGCGCGGAAGTCGGCGCCGAACTCAAGAAGAAGATCGACGACGGCCGTATGCCCTTCGGCGGCGGCCCACATCAGCGCAGTCTGCCCGCGCCAGGTCTCTTTGCGATTGACCTCGGCACCGCGGGTCAGCAGGAGTTTCACCGCCTCCCGCGAGCCGGACCGCGCGGCAAGCATGAGGGCCGTTTCTCCTTCGGCGGAGGTAGTGTTCGGATCCGCCCCGGCCTTCAGAAGGAGTTCGACGAGGGACGCGGAACCGTTGCCGCAGGCGATGGCAAGAGGGGTGACCCCGTGGGAGTTAGCGGCTTTAGGATCGGCCCCGCCGGCCAGGAGGGCGACAACGCGTTCGCGCTGGTCCTCCTCAACAGCGACGTGAAGCGGAGGCGCCCCGGCTGCTGAGGGTTGCCCCGGCAGACCGGCGGCCAGAAGGAGAGCTACGATGGCGACGCGGAGGGACATGGGACTAGAGCGCGGCCGGCGTCAGGAGTTCACGCACCATGCCGGTGCTGTCGGCAAAGGAGTCGAGATGAACACCGGACTTTTCCAGCAGTGTGAGATGGAGATTGGCAAGCGGTGTGGGCTGGTCGTAACGGATATGGCGGCCGCCCTTGACGTTCCCGGCGGCGCCGCCGGCGACGACGATGGGGAGATTGGCGTGGTCGTGCACATCGGGGTTGCCCATCCCGCTGCCACACAGGAAGAGCGAGTGGTCGAGGAGGGTGCCGTTACCGTCCCGCGTGGCCTTCAGCTTGCCAAGGAAGTAGGCGAACAGGGAGACATGGTAGGCATTGATTTTGGCGACACGCGCCATCTTCTCCGGGTCGCCGGAGTGATGGGTGAGCGGGTGGTGCGGATCCATGACGCCGGATTCTGGGTAGACGCGCGTGCTGGCTTCGCGGGCGAGTTGGAAGGTGAGAACCCGGGTGACGTCGCCCTGGAGGGCGAGGACCTGCAGGTCGAACATGAGCTTGGCGTGATCAGTGTAGGATGCCGGCACGCCGACCGGGCGGTCAAGACCGGCGGGCATGGATTCGCCGGCCGTTTGTTTCTCAGCTTTCTGAATCCGGCGCTCCACTTCCCGTACGGCGTCGAGGTATTCACCGACCCTCACGCGGTCGGCGGCACCAACCTGGCCCTGGAGCTTGACGATATCGGCGGAAACGGCGTCCAGGATACTCGCGTTGCGGCGGAGTTCGGCGCGGCGTTCGGCGGCGGAACCGCCATCGCCGAAGAGGCGTTCAAAGACAAGGCGGGGATGGGCTTCGGAGGGCAGCGGCGTGGTGGGCGACGACCAGGAGAGGTTGTTCTGATACACGCAGGCGAAGCCGTTGTCGCAATTGCCTACCGTGGTGAGCAGATCCATGGCGAGTTCCATGGAGGGCAACGCGGTCTCTTTCCCGATGCGCTGGGCGGCAATCTGGTCCACTGTGGTACCGAGTTCGTAATCGGTGCCCTCGGTGAGTTTGGCCTTGGCGGCGGAGAGGAACGCGGCGTTGGCGGTGGCATGGTTGCCCGGCGAGTAGCCGTTCTTGAGTTCGAGGTTGGAGACGACGGTGAGTTGATCCAGAAACGGCGTAAGGGACTGGAGCGTCGGGGACAGACGGGTCATGCGACCGATCTCCGGCGGCGTCCACTGGTTGATCGTCGCGCCCATGGGAACGTAGACGAAGCCGAGGCGTCGCACGGGCGCCGCGGGCGTGGCCGCGAGAGCCGTCATGGCAGGCACCATGGAATCAAGAAGCGGAAGCGCGAGGCCGGCGCCCAAGCCGCGCAACAGCATGCGGCGGGGAAGAGCTTTCCTGGTCACAATCATTGGGAGTTCCTCATGGTGAACGGTGTGCTGGAGACGATGCCGGCGATGAGCGAGGAGAAGCGGAAGTCCTGCTTTTCGGCATTTCGGACGATGCGGCGAATGGCGGGCGCGTCAAAGGGTTCGATGCCGCGGCCGAGGCCATAGATGAGAAGCTTTTCGGTTAGTGTGGAAGCAAACCACTCAGGGTGGCGGAGAACGGCATCGCGAAGGTCAGCGGCGTTGTTGAACCTGGCACCGCTGGGGAGCACGCCGGAGGCGTCCACAGGCAGCCCGTCATCAACCGTCCGCCACCGCCCGACGGCGTCATAGTTTTCAAACGCAAAGCCCACCGGATCCATCAGGTTATGGCAGCCGGAGCAGGCCGGATTGGCGCGATGCTCGGCCACCCGTTCGCGCATTGACAGGGTTCTGCCGTTCGTCTTCGCTCCCGCTTCTTTAAGTTGCGGGACAGCCGGGGGAGGCGGATTGGGGGGCGTACCGAGAATGTTCGCGAGGATCCACTTCCCGCGAATGACCGGAGAGGTACGCGTGGCGTAGGAGGTGACGGTGAGGATGGAGGCGTGGGACAGAAGCCCGCCTCGCCCGGGCTGCCCGGAAACGTCCACTCGGCGGAAGCGGCTTCCGTAGACATTCGGGATGCCGTAGTGGCGGGCGAGACGCTCGTTGAGGAACGTGTAGGGAGCCCGAAGAAGATCGAGGACGCTGCGATCCTCGCGCAGGACGCTTTCAAAGAACAGTTCCGTTTCCCGCTGCATTGCCTGGCGGAGGTTCTCGTCGAAGTCGGGGAACAGGCGGGGATCGGGCGTCGTGGAGGCGATGTTGCGGAGGTAGAGCCACTGCGAGGCGAAGTTGGTCACGAGCGAGTTGGCGCGAGGACTGGCCAGCATCCGCCGCACCTGCGCCTCGAGAGTCCCGGGTTCATGGAGTTTGTTGGCGGCGGCGAGATCGAGCAGCGTATCGTCGGGAATCGTGCTCCAGAGGAAGAAGCTGAGCCGGGTGGCGAGTTCGACGTCCGAAAGCCGGTAAGCGGTCTTCGGAGCGACGCTCTGGGGATCGCGTTCGATGCGGAAGAGGAACTGCGGATTGACGAGCGTGGCGCGGATCGCCATTTCAATGCCGTTGTCGAACCCGGCTTCGTCCCGCCCCTGGCGGAAAAACTTGAGCGGCGTCTCCAGATCCGCGGCGGCAACGGGGCGGCGATATGCGCGCCGGAGGAGCGAGGATAGAATCTGCGTGGCGCAAGGCTGTTCGGCCGCAGGGTTGGCGGGCGTGCAGACGAAGATGCGGCGGCGGCTGGGGGATTCACCCGGGCCGGTGGCTTCGTAGGGGCCATTGATCGTGACCGAGTAGAGGGCCGGCTGGACGCGAGGGTGGCGGTCCATGTTGAAATGGGCCTGGTACGGCTGGCGCTCGGTTTCGAGCAGCGCGGCCGTCTTCCGGGGAAACGAGACGCCAATCTGGTGCGGGCCTGCCGCCACGTCCAGTTTGACGTTGAGATGGGCGTCAGCGTTCTGATGATCCGTTCCCCGCGGCGGCGGCGTCACAGTGAACAACCCGAGGCGGACGCCGTCGAGTGTGAGTTCCACGCGATGTGGCGTGTCGAGGCCTTCGACGTGTTCATTGCGATCGCGGGCGAGCCGGACCTGAATCTCGTATTTGCCGTTCACGGGGAACGTGTAGGGTGTTACCGCTCCGCCGCGGGTCCCGAAGGGCAGGCCGGGGACGTGTTCTTCCTGCGTCAGGTCCGGAGGGAAAAAGATGACGTCGGAGGAGGGTTTCTTGATGGGGCTGCCCACAGCGAGCCGCGCAATCTTCTGAGCGGCGGAAAGATAGCGCTCCAGAAGCGTGGGGGACAGATTTTCGACAGTGACGTTATCGAAACCGTGGCTGGATTCATCGGCTGGAAGAAGGGCGGAGACGTTGTAGTCCACCGCGAGGATATCGCGAATGGCGTTGTGATACTCGACCCGGTTGAGGCGCCGGAAGGAGCCGGGCCGGCCGGCGTTGGGGCGGCTATCAGCGAGTTTGTCGAGTGTATCGGTGAGATCGCGCGTGGCGGCGTTGTACGTAGCCTCGTCGGGGCGAGGGAGTCCCAGCGGCGGCATATGCCGGTGGGCGAGCTTCTGGGCAACTTTCTCCCAAAGGCCGAGGTTGGCGGCGAGGTCACTGGACTCCAGGGAGACACCGCTAGTCCTGGCTTTGTCGTTATGGCAGGAAAGACAATAGCGGCCGACCAACGCCCGCGTGGAGGGCGGCTGGGCAGAGACGACGAGGCCCGCGGCGGCGAGAAGGCAGGAAAGCCGCATAGTCCTCATTTTAGTCCAGGCGCGGTGGCGGCGCGGGTGGAGTTATCTCGCTGGGACCAATCCCACGCGGCTTGGCCGAACGCAAGGATCGCGGGCACGTCCTCCCGGAGGATAAACCGGTCGTTCACAAGCAGTTCGGCGGCCGCGGCGAGCCGTTTCCGGTATTCGGCGGCAGAGGGATAAAGGAGATGGACCTGGGGTTCGGAAAAGGGAATGTAGGAGCCGGTCTGACCGAGGAGTTCCCCGGCGGCGCCGATCCGCGCCGAGCGGAGATTCCAACCGGTGAAGGCGCCGAGAGCGACCGATACCCAGGGCATTTTGATCCCGGACATATCGTTGCCGTCGGAGCCGGTCTTGGGGACAAAGACGCTGTAATCGGGGCCGGGTTTTGGGGGCTGATTGGCGGCGATGCCTTTGGTGAGGTAGTCGGGACCGAAATCAAGATACTGGGTAC
>CANIFK010000072.1 GCA_947466555.1 Acidobacteriota bacterium
CCGAAGTCGTCTTCGACTTAGGCGGCGGCTCCCTCGTCACCTTCAAGCTAAAGGGCGGCGTCAACCCGCTCGCCTGGCTCGGCCCGGCCGACAAGAACGAACCCCTCCGCCCCATGGCCCACTTCCTGTGCCTCGATCGCTGGGGCCAGCCCTCTCCTGGCGAACTCGCCGCCGGCGTTCCCTATCACGGCGAAGCCACGCGCGTGGCCTGGAAAGTGAACAGCGCCACCACCACCGAAACCACCATGTCCGCCTCCCTCCCCATGGCCGGATTGGATGTCCAACGCCATGCCAGCCTGCTGGGTTCGTCCGCGGTCCTCAAGGTGGAAGAAACCGTCACCAACCGCAACAAAATGGGCAAAATCTACAACATGGTGCAGCATCCCACCATCGGCCCGCCCTTCCTCGATGAACACACCGTGGTCGATTCCAACGCCCGCCGCGGTTTCATGCAGGCGTCCCCCATGCCCACGCCCGAAGAACCCAGCGTCTTCTGGCCCCAAGCCCTGCAGGAAGGGCGCGCTGTGAACATGCGCATGCTGACCAACGATCCCATGCCCAACGTCGTCAGCTACGTCGTCGACGAACCCCTAGGCTGGGCCACGGCATCCAGCCCCACCCACAACCTCGTCCTCGGCTACATCTGGCAAACGAAGGAATATCCGTGGTTCAACGCCTGGCGCCACGTCGATGACAATAAAAAGCCCCTCGCCCGCGGCCTCGAATTCGGCACCACCGGCCTCCACCAGCCCTTCGGCGTATTGATCGAAAAGGGCACCATCTTCGGCCGCAAACTGGTGACGTACCTTGACGCCGGCCAATCCACCACCCGCTCCTACATCGCCTTCCTCGCAAAAACCCCCGCCAACTGGCAGGGCGTGCAGAACATCGCGTTCAAGGACGGCGTCATCACCCTCACCGAGCGAGGCACCCGAACCGTCGAGATCCCCGCCGCCAATCTGTTCTAGCATGGAGACATGTCTGCGCGCCATGTCCCCTACATAACGCCCGAAGCCTACCTCGCCGCCGAGCGTGCCTCCGAGGTCCGCAGCGAATATGTGAATGGCGAGATTTTCGCCATGTCGGGCGGGAGCCGCAACCATTCTTTTCTAATCTCCCGCTTCGCGCACGAACTCGAAACCGCCCTCGACCACCGCCCCTGCCAGGTCGCCGTCTCCAACCTCCGCCTCCAAGTCGCCCCTGAAGGCGCCTACCTCTATCCTGACGTCATGGTCATCTGCGAAGACGACGCCACCGAGATCCGCGACATGGTCACCAATCCCGTGCTCGTCGTCGAGGTCCTCTCCCCTTCCACAGAGCGCTGGGACCGCGTCGGCAAGTTCACCCAATACCGCCGCGTCAATGGCCTACGCGAATACGTCCTCGTCTCCCAGGACGAAAAGCTCGTCGAATGGTACACCCGCCGCGACAATGACGACTGGGTCTACCGCCAGGCCAGCGGCCACGACGCCACCTGCCGCCTGGAACAACTCGCCGTCGACATTCCACTCGCCAGCCTCTACAGCAAAATCACCTTCCCCGAACTATAGCGCCACCGGCTCCTGCACTTGCACATCCGGCACGCCCAACTTCCGCTTCACATCGGTGTAAATCTCCGAGATGCTCCGAGTAGCATCCACCGTGATCAACATCCCCAGCTTGTCGTACAGCTCCAGCAGCGGCTTGGTCTTCTCGTGGTACTCCCGCAACCGGATCATCAGCGCATCCGGATTGTCATCCGCGCGCTTGGTAAAGCCGCTTCCCTGCCCCATCCGCGCCCGGTACATCACCCGCTGGAACACCACCTCATCGGACAGTTCCAAGTAGATAACTTTGTCCAGATTCCAGTTCTCAAACAGGTACTCGGCCTGCGCCCGCGTCCGCGGAAATCCGTCCAAAACGAACCCGTAGTTCCAGTCGTGCTGGTCCAACCGCTCCCGCACCACACGCTCCACAATCTCGTCCGGCACCAGCATCCCGGCATCGGTGATCCGCTTGATCCGCGCCGCCAGCTTCGTGTGGTGTTTCACATTCCAGCGGAACATCTCGCCAATCGAGATGTGTACGAGGTCGTAGTCCCGGCAGAGCAGTTCGCTCTGCGTTCCCTTGCCGGACCCTTGCGGCCCGCAGATAACGTATTTGTGCATGGCTGTTAACAAGTGGCAACACGGCCACGAAGTTCGATCATAGGTCAAATGCAATGCCTTGTGCCAGCGGAAGTTCACGCGACCAGTTAATCGTCACCGTCTGCCGCCGCATGTAGGCCTTCCAAGAGTCCGACCCGGACTCCCTGCCACCGCCCGTTTCCTTCTCGCCGCCAAACGCCCCGCCGATCTCCGCCCCGCTCGTGCCAATATTCACATTCGCAATGCCGCAATCGCTGCCGGAATGACTCAAAAACTGCTCCGAAACGCGCAAATCCGACGTAAAAACAGCGCTCGAAAGCCCCTGCGGAACGTCATTATGCTGCCGAATCGCATCGTCCAAATCCTCAAATTCCATCAAATACAGCACCGGCGCAAACAACTCCTCCCGCACCACCGGCATCGAATGATGCGCTCGCACTAGCGCCGGCCGCACATAACAACCGCCCAATAGCGGCGCCCCCGCGTAGTCCCGCTCCACCCGCTCCCCGCCAAACAGCACCTCCCCGCCCTGCGTCCGCGCCGCCGCCAATCCCGCCTCCATCTTGCGAACAGCGTGGGTATCAATCAGCGGCCCGCACAACGTCTTCGGATCCAGCGGATGCCCCACCCGGATCTGCGCCCACGCCTTCAACAAATACTCCGTAAACTCCTGGGCAATCGCGCGGTGCAGAAACACCCGCCGCAACGTTGTGCAACGCTGCCCCGCCGTGCCCACAGCGCCAAACAGAATCGCCCGCACCGCCAGCCGCGGATCGGCGTCCTCCATCACCACAATCCCGTTATTCCCGCCCAATTCGAGCAGCGTCTTCCCCAACCGCGCCCCCACAATCTCCGCCGCCCGCCGGCCCATCCCGCACGAACCGGTCGCCGAAATCAGCGGCAAACGCCGGTCCTGCAACATCCGCTCGCCAACAACCCGCCCGCGCCCATTCACCAGCGTGAACACCCCGCGAAACCCATGCCGCTCCAACACCCGGTCCACAATCAACTGCACTGCCACCGAAGTCAGCGGCGTCTTCTCCGAAGGCTTCCACACCACGCAATCCCCGCAAACAGCCGCGATGAGAGCATTCCAACTCCACACAGCGACCGGGAAATTGAACGCCGTAATGCACCCCACCAGCCCCAGCGGATGCCACTGCTCATACATCCGGTGCCCCGGCCGCTCGCTGTGCATCGTCAGCCCGTACAGCTGCCGCGACAACCCAACCGCGAAGTCGGCGATGTCGATCATCTCCTGCACCTCACCCCGCCCCTCAGCCAGAATCTTTCCGGCCTCGAGCGACACCAACATCCCCAGATCATCCTTCGCTGTCCGCAGTTCATTCCCAATCTCGCGGATCAACTCCCCGCGCTTCGGCGCCGGCAGATCCCGCCACTTCGGCCACACCCGCTGCGCAAAATACACCGCATCGTCGTAGTCCTCTTCCACCCCCAGCCGCACCGCCGCCAGCATCTGCCCATCGGCCGGGCTGATGATCTCCACCTCGTCCCCACCCGCGTCCGCCCACTCCTCGTGGCACACGCCGGACTGCTCCGCGGCAATCCCCAACCGCGCCAGCAACCGCCGCACCTGCGTCTGGTCCATCGATGAATCCAACAGTCCCATAGTCCTCAGCCCCTCTTCCCTTCCGCCTCGCGCACCCGCATCGACACAATTCTCTCAATCAACTCCACCGGCACCGGCTCGGTATACAAAAACCGCACCGTCGCCTTCTCCACCACCAACCCCGGCGCCATCTCCGGCGCCACCGGATACAACGAATAGTGCTTCTTCCAAGCCGCGAAATAGATCAGCACTTCCCCGTTCAACTTGTACGCCGGCATGTTGTAGGAAATCGATTCCACCGCCTCCGGACACACCCGCCGGATCACCGAGCGAACCAACGTCAGCGCCTCCGGCTTCCCGGCCAAATAATCATCAACGTTCGCAAAAGCCATCGAAATCAGTCTACATGCGAAGCATTTCTGTAGAATGTGTGGATCATGTTTCGCTACCTCCTCTTCGCCCTCTCCCTCGCCGCCAGTGCGCAGGACATGGAGCTGTTCCTGCTCATCGGCCAGTCCAACATGGCCGGCCGCGGCGTCATCGAAGAGCAGGACAAGGTCCCGCATCCGCGCGTCTTCACGCTGACCAAAGAAGAAACCTGGGCCCCCGCCGTCGAACCCATCCACTTCGACCGGCCCGACCGTCTCGGCACCGGCCTCGGCCGCTCCTTCGCCAAGACCCTCGCCGACCTCGCCCCCGGCAAGAAGATCGGCCTCATCCCCGCCGCCATGGGCGGCAGCGCGCTTGATGAATGGAAGCCCGGTGGCAAGCTCTATACCGACGCCGTTCGCCGCGCCAAAGTGGCCATGAAGAACGGCCGCCTCCGCGGCATCCTTTGGCACCAGGGCGAAGCCGATTGCCCCAAACTCGAACTCATCCGCACCTATCAGGAACGCTGGCTCGCCATCATGAAGTCGCTCCGCGCCGACTTGGGCGACGTGCCCATCGTCGTCGGCGAACTCGGCCAGTTCCTCTACACCCGCGAAAAGAACGACTACGCCATGGCCCGCATGGTCAACGAACAGCTCGCCCAACTCGCCGTCAACGGCACCCGCGTCGCCTTCGTCTCCTCCCAGGGCCTCACCCACAAAGGCGACGTGCTGCACTTCGATTCCCCCAGCCTCCGCGAGTTCGGCCGCCGCTACGCCCACGCCTTCCTGATGCTCGACGCGGACTGGAAAAACTAAAGCGTCCGCAGATACGCAATCAACGCAAACCGGTCCGTCGAGCTCAGCTTGAAGCCGTACTCATGCCCCTTCAAATACTGCAAACGAACCGGGGATAACCAGTCCTCCAGCGACGTGCCCTCGCCCGTGTGCGACAGCGTCCCGCGATACCACAGACCCTGCAACGATGGCACCCTGTAATGACCGGTCCCTGCCCGCGCATCCATCGCCATCGCCGGATCGGTCCCCACCACGGCGACCGGTGTCAACTTTGTTTCCTTCGTGTGGCACTGCGCGCACCCCTCCCGCTCAAAGACCTTCTCACCCAGCCGAGTCGTCTTATCCGCCTTCACCGGGCTCACCGGCGCCTTCAACCCACTCAAGTACTGCACCAACGCCTGCACCTGCTCCGCGCTCGCCCGCGAGTCCGGGGCGTACAGATGCTGCTTGCCCGAGACATAACGCGCCAGGTCAGCCGGGCTCTGGATTTCATACAACCCCGTATGCGTCAAATAGCGCCGCCCGCCCAAGCCATTCAAATCGGGGATCTGCCCCGCCGCGCGCGTCGTCAACAGCTTCGCCGCGCTCGGGATGCTGAACTCCCCCGTGAACCCGAACACCCGCCGCAGCAAGTCCTTATTCGCGTCCCGCATCGCCGGCACGCCAGCCGACACTTCCAGGTCCAGCGCCAACGCCGCCTCCACCGGAAAGTTCCCGGCCCCGCCCTTGATCACCGCCCCATTCCGCATCAACCGCGTGTGGCACATCGCGCAGGAATAGGTCCCGATCTCCACCTTCCCCTTCGTCCGCAACACATACACGAACCCGCTGATCGCGCCCTCCCGGTTCAACGGCGGATTCACCCGATCGAACCAAGCCTTGTCGTGCAAAAACGGCGGATCCGTCGGCGGCCTCTGCCCCAATGATCCAATCACCATCGGCGCATGAAACAGCGTCTCGCCATCGGGCGCGGCAATCTCCTCCGGCGCCTGCGTCCGCAGCCATTCGATGTAGTCCGGCGGGGCCTTATCGGGATGGTAAACCGGATACGTCTTCCACACCTTCCGCACCGGCAACGCGGCGTCATTCACCGGCTGCGGCGCGCGCGGCGCCTGCTGACCCACTGCCACTAGTCCCAACAAAACAATCCAAAGCTTCATGCTGTCCCGCCTACGATGATACGCTTACCTTCGCTATGAAACTCGTCTGGTTGGCGGTCCTCGCCCTGGGTTCGTTCGCGGCGGAACTGCCGCGCAGTTGGCAAGGCATCCCCGGCATCGAACATACACCGAAAGGTCGCGTCTTCGTCGCCTGGTATACGGGCGGTTTCAAGGAGCCATCGGTGACGAACTCCGTCCTGCTCGCCTACGGCGACGGCAAAATCTTCACCGCCCCCGAAGTCATGGCCGGCCCCCGCGACGGCGCCCGCGCCTTCGATCCCACTCTCTGGCGCGACCCCGCCGGCCGCCTCTGGTACATCTACAACCGCGGCAACAAAGACACCGCCGAACACGGCGTCTGGGCCCGCATCTGCAACGAGCCCGACGCGAAAACGCCCGCCTGGGGCACCGAATTCCGTATAGGTTTCGACGAAGCCGCCGTCGCCTTCCGCATGAACAAACCCATCGTCCTTTCGACCGGCGAATGGGTCCTGCCCGTCACCCACGCGGCCCAGAAAACCTACGACTGGTTCGCCCGCTCCACGCAACTCCAGGGCGTGGCCATCTCTACCAACAAAGGCAAATCGTGGAAGCTCCACGGCGCTGTCAAGGCCCCCGAATGGGCGCTCGAAAACATGGTCGTCGAACTCCGCGACAAACGCCTCTGGATGCTCACCCGCACCGGCGCGGGCGTCCTCTGGGAAAGCTTCTCCTCCGATCGTGGCAAGACCTGGACACCCGGCGCCGCCACCAAAATCGCCAGCCCCGGCTCCCGCTTTTTCGTCCGCCGCCTCGCCTCCGGCAACCTGCTCCTCGTCAACCATCACCGCTTCCAGGGCCGCAGCCATCTCACCGCCCAACTGTCCACCGATGACGGCAAAACCTGGAACGACGGCCTCCTCCTCGACGAACGCAAAAACGTCTCCTACCCCGATGGCGTCGAGGACAAAGACGGCCTCATCTCCGTCGTCTACGACCGCGACCGCCAAGGCGCCGGCGAAATTCTTCAAGCCCAATTCACCGAAAAGGACGTCCTCGCCGGCAAGCCCGTCTCCGGCCGCGTCCAACTCCGCCAGGTCCTGAACGCCCTCGCCCCCTGGGATCCCAAGGCCGCCGGCGATCGCGTCATGTCCGCTCTCGTCAACGTCTCCGGCCCCGAAGTCAAAGGCGCCCACGACGCCGAATTCGTCATCGTCGACAACCGCGCCTACATCGTCTCCATGGCCAACGAAGTCCAGCCCGGCGAAAACGCCGAATGGCCCTTCGTCTACTGCACGATGTCCATCGTCGACCTCCGCAGCATGGCCGTCATCCACCGCATCCCCATGGCCCGCGGCAAACAAGCCTTCGCCAACGAAACCCTCCCCGAAGGCGCCTGCTTCGTCCCCCGCATCATCCGCAAGGACGCAAACACCCTCCGCACCTTCTTCGCCAGCGAAGCACCACGCCAGCGCGAAGCCCAGTCGTACTATCGCGATTTCGATCTCCCCACCACCGCCTTCCACCCCGCTATCCACCGAATGAAAATCCAAACGGCCGCCGGCACCCACGACATGCAACCGGCCCGCTTCCACGCCGATGCCGTCGCCCAGGGCTTCACCCGCGAACCCAAGGACTACGGCCTCTACACCATCGATTCCTTCAAGACCATCGACAACGCCACCTACACCGTCGTGAACAACTACCCCGGTGGCCAGAACGCGCTCGCCCGCCTGAACCCGGCGATGGACACCTTCGAAGTCCTCGGCCACTTCAACGGCGAAGGCCCCGAAAAACTCACCGAAGCCGCCGTGAATCGGCTCCCCGATGGCACGTGGCTCGCCATCGCCCGCCAGGACGGCGGCACCGCAAACTACATGTTCGCCTCCAGCTGGGACGGGCGCCTTTGGACCACGCCCCGCTACCGCGACCTCATCGCCAACGGCGCCGCCTCCAAGCCCAACTTCGAACGCTTCAACGGCACCTACTACCTCGGCTGGCAGGAGTCGACAAAGATCGACGGCGTCTCCCGCTCCGTCTTCAACATCGATGTCTCCACCGATGGCATCCGCTGGAAACGCCGCTACCGCTTCGAGACCAACAAGTCGTTCCAATACGTCTCGCTCCACGAATACAAAGGCGCCATCTACCTCACGGTCACCCAAGGCGACACCTCGCCCAGCCGGAAAGAACGCATCCTCTTCGGCCAGCTGGAATAAAGTAGAAGTACAGGCATGCGACGGCGAGAATGGCTGAGCGGAATTGGATTCGTGCTGGGCTCCTGCGGACAGCGCATGGTGCCCGTCGAAGAAACACAGCCAAAGAAAGTCCACGTCGCCCGTCCCACCAACACGGCCGACGCCGCGCCCCCCGTCGATGACGCTCCGTCGGAAAAGACAGGCTTCGCCGAAGTCGATTGGCGCGTGCTCCGCGGGCTCGATACGCAAACCGGCCAAGGCTCCCCGCTGCTCGAAATGATAGCCGGTACGAACGTCAAGATCGCCGGCTACATGGTCCCGCTCGACGACGGTTTCCAGGAAGTGAACGATTTTCTGCTCGTCCCCACCGCCGGAGCCTGTGTCCACACCCCGCCCCCCCCGGGCAATCAGATCGTCTACGCCACCATGTCCACCGGCCGCAGCGTGAAGGTGGAACTCATCTTTTCCGTCTGGGTCTACGGCCGCCTGGAAATCGCCTCTACCGAAAGCCCATACGGTGCGGCAGGATACAAATTGGGCGTCGTCGAAGTCCGGCGAAGAGGATAATCGAACCGAATGAAACTTTCCCGCCGCCAACTGTTCCAGGCCGCCCCCTTCGTAGCCCGCGGTGGGCGCCGCCCCGCTCTCGCCCAAGGGGTCGCCGCCGGTGACGTCACCGCCACGCGCGCCCTCATCTGGAGCCGCGCCGATGGCCCCAGCCGCATGATCGTCCGCTGGCGCGAACGCCGCCCCGGCGCCTCCTGGACCGAAGTCATGGGCCCGCACTGTCTGGAAGTTTCCGATTACACCGGCCGCGTCGACATCGGCGGCTGGTCCCAGGGCTCGGAAATCGAATACGAAGTCGTGATGCGCGATCTCGGCCTGAGCGGTGCCGACTCGGCCCCCGAGCGCGGCTCCTTCCGCCCCGCTCCCCTCGGCAAACGCGCGGTCCGTTTCCTGTGGTCCGGCGACACCGTCGGCCAGGGCTGGGGCATCAATCCCGCCTTCGGCGGCATGAAAATCTACGACACCATGCGCAAGCTCCAGCCGGACTTCTTCATCCACTCCGGCGACACCATCTATGCCGATGGCCCCGTCCCCGCGGAGATGAAACTGCCCAATGGCGCCATCTGGAAGAACATCGTCACCGAAGAAAAATCAAAGGTCGCCGAAACCCTCGCCGAATTCCGCGGGGCCTATAAATACAACCTGCTCGATAGCAACCTCCGCAAGTTCCAAGCCGAAGTCCCCCAGATCTGGCAGTGGGGCGACCACGAAGTGCTCAACAACTGGAGCGCCTCCAAATCCCTTTCCGACAACCCGCTCTACACCGAAAAATCCGTCGCCCTCCTCGCGGCCCGGGGCAAGCGTGCGTTCCTGGAATACGCCCCCGTTCGCTACCACTCCATCGAAACCGAACGCGTCTATCGCCACATCCCCTACGGCCCCCTGCTCGACGTTTTCGTCATCGACATGCGCTCCTATCGCGGCCCCAACTCCTACAACCGCCAGGAACGCGAAGGCTCCGATACGGACTTCCTAGGCGCGCCCCAAATGGGCTGGCTCATGGACGGCCTGCGCGCCAGCAAGGCCCGATGGAAGGTCATCGCCTCCGACATGCCCATCGGCCTCCTCGTCGCCGATGGCAAGGACACCGCCGGCCGCTCCATGTTCGAAGCCACCGCCAATGGTGACGGCCCGGCGCTCGGCCGCGAACTCGAAATGTCGCGACTCCTCCAGGGCATCCGCGACGTCAAAAACGTCGTCTGGCTCACCGCCGACGTTCACTACACCGCCGCCCACTACTACGATCCGGCCAAAGCGGTCTTCACCGACTTCTCCCCGTTCTATGAATTCGTCAGCGGCCCGCTCAACGCCGGCTCCTTCGGCCCCGGCCAGCTCGATAACACCTTCGGCCCGCAAGTGATCTACAAAAAGCACCCCGGCCCCGGTGAACAAGCCGTCGGCCCGGCCGCCGGACTCCAGTTCTTCGGCGAAGTCGCCATCAGCGACGCCGGCGAAATGACCGTCAAACTCCGCGATCTCAACGGCGCCGTTCTCTTCGAAAAACGCCTCCCCAGCTAAGCAAAAGTTTTTGGAAGAAAACCGGGGCCACCCCCGTCTAGCTGATTGAGACCACGAACATGGCATCTATCGGGCTAGCATTAACAGCGGGACCACAAGCATTGCCGCTGCCACCAAGCTTTCAAGAACTCTACGAACAACACGCAACCGCCGTCTACCGCACGGCGCTCCGCGTGACCGGAAACGACGCCGACGCCGAGGACGCCATGCAAACCGTCTTCATGCGCCTCATGAACCTGCCGGCGCTCGAACTCACCCACTCCTCCGAGCACTATCTTCGTCGCGCCGCCACCAACGCCGCCATCGATATCCTCCGCAAAAAACAGTCCGCCCGCGAAACCCCGCTCGACCTGAGCCCCGAACGCACCTCCCCCGCCAAAGACGCCCTGCTCAAAGAAGCCGTCCGCCGTGCACTCTCGAAGCTCGACCCCGAAGACGCCCAACTCTTCACCCTCCGCAACCTCGATGGCTTCTCCTACGAAGAACTGGCCGAAATGTTCGGGATTGAGCGGGGCACCGTTGCCAGCCGCCTCCACCGCATCCGCCAGGACTTGCTCGTCGCGATGAATCGATAAGGAAAGGATCTACTGCCATGAATGAACAGGAACTCGATCAACTTTTGAATGACATGCGGCAGGATGAACCGGACCCGGCCACCGTGGCCGCCGCTCGCGAGCGCGTCTGGAACCAACTCTCCGCCGGCCCCGCCTGCCAGCGGTTTCGCTCCCAGTTTGCCGACTACCAAGCCGGCACCCTGGCCGAAGCCCAACGCATGCTGCTCGAAGACCACCTGGCGCGTTGCGCCGGGTGCCGGCGTTCGATGCACTCCGAACCCGTCGTCACCATGGCCCCGGTGGCCCGTCGCCGTTTCACCGTTCCCCGTTGGGCCATTGCCGCCGGCGTAGCGGCCGTTTCGCTATTCCTGGGCCGCAACTATCTGGACCGCGCTCTCGCCCCCTCCGGCCCTCGCGCCACGGTCGAAAGCACCTCCGGAACGCTCTACTCGCTCAACGCCTCGCCCCTCGCCAAAGGCGCCGCCATCGCAGATGGCGACATCGTTCGCACCGCCGCCGGCGCCACCGCCCAGCTTCGCCTTGCAGATGGATCCCTCGTCGAAGTCAACGAACGAACCGAGCTCTCCCTCAAAGCCGCCTGGAGCGGCGCCACCATTCAGCTCGAACGCGGCGACATCATCGTCCGCGCCGCCAAGCAGCGCCGCGGCTATTTGAAGGTCGTCTCCCGCGATTCCGAAGCGGCTGTCAAAGGCACCATTTTCACCGTCTCCGCCGGCACCGCCGGTTCGCTCGTCGGCGTCGTCGAAGGCTCCGTCGCCGTCACCCAACCCGGCACCGAACGCCTGCTGAAGCCCGGCGAGCAGTCGACCACTTCCCCCGCCCTCGCCAAGGTCACCGTCCGCGAGGCCGTCAGCTGGTCGAAGGATGTCGAACTCCTCACGGAGCTCGCCGCCATCGAAAAACAACTCCCCGCGCCCGCCGCCCGCACCTCGGCCAAAATCGTCTCCATGCTGCCGCCCGATGTCATCGTCTACGGCGCCATCCCCAACCTCGGCCCCACCATGACGCAGGCCGTCTCGCTCATCGAACAGCGCTCCCGCGATAACGCCGCTCTCCGCGAATGGTGGGCCACCGCCAGCGCCGGGGAAACCCGCCAACTGCTAGATAAAGTCCGCGTCCTCTCCCCCATGCTCGGCGAGGAGATCGTCTTCCTCCTTCAGCGTCCCCGCAACCCACTGGTGATGGTCGAAGTCAAAGCCGGCCAGCAGCCCGCGCTCGAAGCCGAACTGAAGAAACTCCTCCCCGCCCACGCCGCCTACCGCATCGTCAACGGCGTGCTGCTCATCGGCCGCACCGCCGATCAACTCACCACCGTCATTGCCCAACTCGGCCAGGGCACGAAAACGCCCTTCGCCCAGGAAGTCGCCAAACGCTATAGCCGCGGCGTCTCCTGGATCCTCGGTGCCGATGTCGACGCCGTCCGTGTCGGCAACGCCAACGAAGTCCTCGGCGCCAA
>CANIFK010000073.1 GCA_947466555.1 Acidobacteriota bacterium
GCCCCAGCAAGTCCAAATACGCCCGCCGCGCCAGCGTCGGCTTATCGGCCTTCGGCGCCTGGGTCAACCCACGCCCCGCCAGCGTCGCGCGCAAAAAAGCATCCACCGGATGCGCCGCGCCATTCGCAGGAACCGCCGGCCGCTCCGGCCGCTTAAACGCCCACTGCTCCTTCGCCCCCGCCGGCACCACCCACGTTTCCAATTTCTTCAAATCCCGCGCCGCGGCAGCCGACGCGCCCAACACGCCCTCCCACTTCGCCCCCTGCGAAATCCAATCCCGCAGCACCGCCACTTCCTCCGCCTTCAACTTCCCGTCCATCGGCATCAACGGCTTGTCCAAACCCGCCACATGCCGGTAAAGCGGGCTCTTCTCCGGGTCCCCCGGCACCAGCGCCGCGCCCTTCCCCGCCCCCTTCATCGCCGAGGCACGGTCCCGCAGGTCCAACTTGCCCAACTGCATCGCCGGCCCATGGCACTTCAGGCACCGGTTCTCCAACAGCGGCTTCACGTCGTGAACAAACGACACCACTCGCTCCTGCGCCACCGCAGGCAGACAAACCAACAAGGCAAACACAAGCAAACGGGGCACAGCGGGCACTCCTTGGCCCTAGGCATTAGGGTGCTACGCATTATATGAAATGCACCACCCCGTCCGGGCGCAATCATCTACTGCGGAAACGGCCGCGCCTGCGGTACGTTCATCGCCTCTGGCCGGGCGGTCCGCAACCGCTGCGACGTCTCCTTCGCCACCCGCGCCTCCTCCGTCTTCCCCATCCGGAACAGCGCCTGCGACAGCAGCAAATACGGCTGCGCATTCCCCTCGTCCCGCCGCGTGGCCTCTTGCAACTCCGCCACCGCACCCTCCAACTTCCCCTGCGCCATCAGCGCCCGCGCCAGCCCCAGCCGCGCCACCGTGTAATCCGGCCGCTTCTCCAACGCCGTCCGGAACGCCCCCGCCGCCCCGTCAAAATCCTCCCGCCGCAACAAAACATCCCCCCGAAAATAGTGCGGCTCCTCATACCCCGCCTCCGCCGCAATCGCCTTCTCAAAATACGGCATCGCCTCATCCCACCGCCCCAACTTGTGCAAGTGAAAACCCACCTCAAAATTCGCCCGCGCCGACGCCGGGAACTTCGCCAACGCCCGCCGCGCCAGCGCGAACGCCTCGTCGTGCTGACCCGCGTCCTGCCGCGCCTTAATCGCCACCAGATACAGCGCCTGCTCCTCCGGCGCCAATTGCAACGCCGCCTCCGCCATCCGCGCCGCCTCCGCGAAGTACCGCCCTTTGCTGTACTCCACGCTCATCACCTGCATCAGCTTCCGGTTCCCCGGCTGCAACGCCAACGCCCCGCGCCACGCCCGCAGTGCCGCGTCCGTCTCGTTCCGCCGCGCCAGCACTGTCCCCAACAGATACGCCGAATTGAAGTCCCGCGGATTCGCCGTCACCGCCCGCCGCAGCCACCCCGCCGCCTCCTGGTCCTGCCCCGCCCGTACGGCGGTAAATCCCAAATTAAACAGCGACGGAAAATGCCCCGGCGCCTGCTCCACCGCCCGGCGCCACAGCCCCACCGCCTCCCCAATCCGCCCCGCCGACGCCAGCTCCAACGCCTGTGCCGACAGCGCATCCGGCCCCTGCAACAACGCCAGCATCAACACCAATCCGCTCACCGCGTTCCCTTCCCTTCCTCCAACTTCACCAGCTTGTTCACCCCTTCCACCAAGAACTTCTCCGTCCGCCCGCTCGGCCACGCCACCGTCACGCCGTCCACCTTCCCCGCCTTCCCCAAACCAAAGTGCAGCCGCCGCCCGCTATAAGACAAAAAGCTCGATTGGCTCAACACCGCCTGCGCCTGCTTCCGGCCGCCAGCATCCACCGTCACCACGGCACCCGGCCCCGGCCCCACAATCTGCAGCCACCCGTTGCCCGTAGCCGAATCATTCCGCAGCAACGACGGCCCCTCATGCATATTCATAATCAACACGTCCACATCCCCATCGTTATCGAAGTCCGCAAACGCCGTCCCCCGGCTCGACCCGCGCCCCAACGCCAACCCCATCTCCTCAAACTTCCCGCCCCCCAGGTTCCGATACAAAAACCGCGGATTCGCATACGCCTCCCCCGCCAGCCCCGGAAAAACATGTCCATTCACCTGAAATACGTCCAGCCACCCATCGTTGTCAAAATCCACAAACCCCACGCCCCACGCCACATACTGCGGATTCACCGCCAACCCCGCCTTCATCACCACATCCTCAAAAATTCCCCCGCCAATATTCCGGTATAAATTCGGATAATCCCCCGCGAAATTCGTCTTCATCAAATCCAGCCGCCCGTCGTTATCAAAGTCCCCCACCGCCACGCCCATCCCGCCCTGCTCATACCCATGCTCGTTAAACGCCACGCCCGTTTCCGCGCCCAATTCCGCAAACGTGCCATCCCGGTTGTTCCGCAACATCACACTCGGCGACGAATCACTCGCCACATAAATATCCGCCCACCCGTCCTCGTTCAAATCCACCGCCACCGCCGTAAATCCATAAAACCCCTCCCGCCGCATCACCTCCGTAAAGGTCCCATCGCCCTTGCCCTTATACAGCGTCAACCCGCCGAACGGCAGCCCCCGCGGCCCGCAAAAAACCGGAGCCCCCTTCCACTGGCAATTCGCCGCCGCACCCGGCAGCGGCACCTTCGCCATGTCAAATCCCAAGTACCGCGACACCACCAAATCCAACCCCCCATCCCGGTCGTAATCCACAAACGAACACCCCGTGCTCCACTCGCCTCTGTCCGGCCACGCCGCCGCGCGAAACCCGCCTTTTCCCGTATTCCGGAACAAGACGTTCGCGCCCCAATAGGTCACAAAAACATCGTCGAAACCATCCCGGTCCACATCCCCCACACACGCCCCGTTCCCCCCCCCCACGCGCCCCATCCCCGCCGCCTTCGTCACATCCACAAAACGCCCCTTCTCATTCCGGAACAAATAGTTCCCACCCACACTCCCCGCCCCGAACCGCGTCCCATTCACCAGGAACACATCGTCCCACCCATCGTTGTCGTAATCGACAAACGCCACCCCGCTCCCATTCGCCTCCACAATGTACTTCTTCGCCGTCTCCCCGCCGCTCACAAACCGCGCCCGCAGGCCCACCTGCGCCGCCACATCCACCAGCTTCACGGCAAACGGACGCCCGCTCGGCTTCGTCCGCGCCGCCGCCGCCGCGCCCTGCGTCGCCATCCCCTGCCCGGCCAAAATCGCCGCCCCGGCAACCCACAATAAAATCCAGCTACTCATACCCATTCGTTCTAGTATTACCACCCCCTGAAATGTGAAATAATCCCTTGAGCCGTAAGGCAATTTCTGTTTAGGGGATCTCCGTTTGAAACCTAGTCGCATTTCAGGCTTCTCACGCTTTTTCATCGGACTCAGCTTGCTCGCAAGCAGTCTCGCTGCGCAAACAACCAACTCAACCATCGTCGGCTCCGTCATGGACGGCCAGTCCAGCGTCGTCGCTGGCTCCGTCATCACCGTGAAGGACAAAGGTACCGGCGTCAGCCGTACCGTTACCACCGATACAACCGGCAGCTATCGTATCTTCCCGCTCAACCCGGGCAAGTACGAACTCTCCGCCACCCATCCCGGGTTCAAAACCAAAATTGTCCCCGAAGTCATCCTCGAAATCGCCTCGACCGTGAAGGTCGATTTCACCCTCGAAGTGGGCCAGGTTAGCGAAAGCGTCGAAGTCACCGCCACCGCTGCCATCCTGCAGACGCAGGAAGCCTCCGTTGGTGGAACAGTTACCGGCGCCGAACTCGGCCGCCTGCCGGTGAATGGCCGCAACTACACCCGCCTCATCATGTTGATGCCCGGCACCAGCGACCAGGGCGGATCTCAGAGCAAGGGCACCTTCTCCGGTACCCAGCTCATCTCCGTCAACGGCCAGCGCCGCCAGGACAACAACTACACCATCGATGGCGTCGACAACAATTTCCAGATGATGAACTCCCCGGGCGCTTCCCCGCCCATGGACTCCATCCAGGAATTCCGCGTCCTCAACAACACCTCCGCCGAATTCGGCCGCTCCTCCGGCGCCAACGTCAACATCGCCATCAAGTCCGGCACCCGCGACCTCCACGGTTCGGTCTACGAATTCCTGCGCAACGACAAGTTCGATGCCAACGACTTCTTCGCCAACCGCCAGGGCAGCGGCAAAGTGCCGTTCCGCCAGAATCAGTACGGCGTCTCCGTCGGTGGCCCCGTCGTCCTGCCGAAGGTCTACAACGGCCGCGACAAGACGTTCTGGTTCGCCAGCTGGGAAGGCTTCCGTCTCCGCCGCGGCGGCACGGCAGTCACCACGTTCCCCGTGGCCGCCCAGCGCAACGGCGACTTCTCGCAGCAGTCCCGTACCATCTACAACCCCTTCACCGGCCGCCTCGATGCCCAGGGCAACATCCTTCGTGATCCCTTCCCCGGCAACCGCATCCCGGCCAGCCAGATCAGCCCGGCCATCAAGTTCTTCGTGGACACCCTGATGCCCCTGCCCAACTTCGGCTCCGGTCTGAACAACAACTACATCAACACCGCCGGCCGTAGCAACGATCGCGACATGCTCGTCCTCCGCGGAGATCACAACTTCTCCGCGAAAGACATCGTCAACATCCGCTACCTCCGCCAGCGCGTCGGGGAACAGGTCCCCAACGCCAACCCGTACCTCTACGCCCAGAACCGCTTCGACGTCGAAAACATCGCCGGCGGCTGGACCCACATCTTCAGCGCCACCACGGTTCTCGATGTGAAGTACGGCTACAACAAGCCCAACAACCCCGGCGCCACCTTGAACAGCAAGATCACCCGCGGTGACTTCTTCGACAAGACTGGCATCAAGATGTACCAGCGCGACGTGCTGTTTGATCCCATCCCGACGCTCAACGCGGTCGGCGAAGTGTCCGTCGGCGGCGGTGGCGACATCACCGGCGACAAGATCAACCAGTTCATCGCCAACCTCTCCAAAACGGTCGGCCGTCACAACTTGAAGTTCGGCGCCAACATCACCAAGCGCATCTTCAACACCAATACGTCCAACCCCATGAACGGCAACGGCGATTTCGACCGCCGCCTGACGTCCCTGTTCTCCGACAACAACTCCGGCCACTCCTTCGCCACCATGCTCCTCGGTACCCCGACGGAAATTCGGCGCAGTTCCGGCAACACCCTCACCGACGCTCATGTCACCGCCTCCCAGGCCTTCGTGCAGGACGACTGGCGCGTCAACAACAAGCTGACCGTAAACATCGGCCTCCGTTGGGAATTCGCCAACCCTCCGTATGACTCCACCGACCGCATCGGCAACCTGCTCGTCACCCGTGACGCAGCCACCGGCAAATACTCCGGCAAACTGATGTGGGCCACCGTCAACCCGTCCATTAACCCTGCCACCGGCAAGGCCAACGAACCCGCCAACCAGCTCGGCTACGGCCGCTCGCTGAAGCGGTCCAACTACCGTGACTTCGCGCCCCGCCTCGGCATCTCCTACCAGGTGAATTCGAAGACCGTCATCCGCACCGCGTATGGCATCTTCTACAACTCCACCTTCGTTCAGGAGCTCCAGGATCTGCGCAAGTTCTGGCCCTACACCCCCCAGGAACTCTTCACCTCCAACACCGGCACCGTGCCCGATACGCTCATCACGTCTCCCGCGCAAACCGGTACCGTCTCCATCGGTGGCTGGTCGCAGAACCCGGAAAACCGTACGCCCTACTCGCAGCAGTGGAACTTCACCATTCAGCACCAGCTGATGAACGACCTCGCTGTCGACATCGGCTACGTCGGCAACGCCAACAAACGCCAAATCGGCTACAGCTCGCTCAACACCGCCCCCGTCCCCGGACCGGGCCCGGTGAATCCGCGCCGCCTGATGCCCGAATTCGGCGAACTCGACGCTGGCTACAACCAGTACAACTCGTCCTACAACTCCTTCCGCGCCAACGCCGTCAAACGCTTCAGCCGCGGCATGCAGTTCCAGGTCAACTACACCTGGGGCAAGGCGCTCGACAACCAGTCCTCGCTCGCCGAAACGCGCGCGCAGAACCAGTACGATCGCCGCTCCGATTGGGGCCGCTCCTCCATCGACATCCGCCACATCTTCCAGGCGTCCTATGTCTATGAACTCCCCTTCGGCAAAGGCAAGCACTTCGGTGCCGGCTGGAACCGCGCCACCAACCTCGTCCTCGGTGGCTGGTCCATGGAAGGCATCACCCGCCTCCAGACCGGCGCTCCGTTCAACGTGTTGGTCGGTCAGGATCGCGCCAACGTCGGCCGCTCTTCGCAGCGTCCCAACGTAGTCCGCAATCCCAACAACGGTGGCAACCGGAACGTGGATATCCCGTGGTTTGATACCTCGGCCTTCCAGCTCCAGCCCATCTACACCTACGGCAATGCCGGCTCGTTCATCACCGAAGCCGACGGTCGCCAAACCTGGGACATCTCGTTCCAGAAGGATTTCAAGTTCAAACAGGACTCGAACTTCCTCCAGTTCCGCGCCGAAATGTTCAACATGCCCAACCACGTCAACATGGGGAATCCGCAAGGCAGCTTCGCGTCTTCCGCATTCGGCAAGGTCACCTCGGCCACCTCGGCCCGCCAAATCCAACTGGGGCTCCGCTACCAGTTCTAACCAACCAACAAAAAAGGCCGCCGCATACCCTGCGGCGGCCTTTTTTTATTGGCGCTGACGATTACTCCACAATCGCCTGGAACACCGCGCTCTCGAAGTCCCTGTCCAGTTGCCGCGTTCCGTTGTCCACCTGGATCATCATCACGCCAACAATCTTCTCCACCGGGTCAATCCAGAAGTGCGTGCCAAACGCGCCATCCCAGCCATACGATCCCTTCCCCACGCGCCATCCCGCCGCCACCGGATCGTTAATCACAATCACGCTCAACCCGAACCCGCGCCCCGACTGCCGCCCCGGCATCGTGTCCGGCGCAAACACCGAAGCCATCAGCTCCACCGTCTTCGGGCTCAACAGCCGCTTCCCGTTCCCCTGCCCGCCATCGGCCAGCATCTGCGCGAACAGCGCATAATCGGTCGCCGTCGAATACAGCCCGCCCCCGCCCGATTCATACTCTTTCCCATACAAATTCAACATCCGGTGCTTGGCATCCAACGGCGTCATCTTGTTCCCGTCCCGGTGATACGCCTTCGCCACCCGCGCCAGTTGCTCCGCCGTCGGATGGAACGTCGTCTCTTTCATCCCCAGCGGGTCAAACAACCGCTTCTGCAGGAACGCGCCAAACGTCTGGCCGGAGACAACTTCCACAACCCGCCCCAACGTGTCGAACGCCGCCAGCGCGCTGTACGCCCACTGCGACCCGGGCTGAAACTCGAGCGGCGTCCCGCCCAGTTTCGGAATCGAATCGCTCAGCTTGCCAGCCAGCGCATTCCGGATCTTCCCCACCTCCGAATTGCTCATCGGCCCGCTGCCCAGCCCGGAAACGTGCGTCAACAAGTCCTGAATCGTAATCTCGCGCTTCGCCGGGATGGTCAAAAACACCGGCGAGCCATTCGCCGCCTGCCGTTCGCTGCGCCCCGTGTCGATCGCCACCTGCTGCCCTTTGAACTCCGGAATGAACTTCGAAACCGGATCGTTCAACCGGACCTTCCCGTCCTCCATCAGCATCAAAATCGCCGTTGCCGCCACCGGCTTCGACATGGACCAAATGCGGAACATCGCGTTCTTGTCCATCTCCCCGTGCGCCTCGTGGTGCACCAACCGCCCCTTCCGCGTCACCAGCGTCACCGCCCCGGTTATATTGTGCTCGGCGATATGCCGCTGCATCGTCTCTCGTATCCGGTGCAACCGTTCGGTGGAAATCCCCACCTGCTCCGGCTTCGTCTCCGGCAGCGTCGCCGCCCAAAAAGGCAGCGACGCCAGTATCCCAACTACCGCGATGAATTGTATGCGCATTCCGGGGCTAGTATACGCAATCCCCGGGTCCGCCTACCACCGCACGCGCAACCCCGTCTGCATCGTCCGCGGACCGCCCACGGTCGACGTGATCCGTCCCGCCGTCCCCGGCCCGGCAGCCGTGAACGTACTTGCGGGGTTCGAAAACGTCGTCTGGTTGAACGCGTTGTAAATCTCAAACCGCAGTTCCATCGCCAGCTGTTCCTTCAGCCGCGTCCACTTGGAGATCACAAAGTCGTGCTGCACCTGCGCCGGTCCGCGCAGAATGTTCCGGCCCGTGTTGCCCCAGTGGTCCAGCGAATCGGTGAACGCGTTCACGTTGAAGAACCCGTCCACCCGGTCCTGCACCCGGCCGCTCAACTGCGCCGTCGCCACGCTCTGCCCCGGCGCAAAATCCAACCGCGCCAGCGACGGCTGCGAGAACATCGCATTCCGTGTCGACGCCCCGTACACCGAGAACGGCGATCCCGATTGCATCGTCGTCATCCCGCTGACCGTCCACCCCGCCATCGCCGCCGACCGGAATCCCTTCTTGCTCGTAAACGGATTCGGAATCTCCACCACATACGCCGCCGTGAACCGGTGCGTACGGTCGAAGCTCGAAGGCCCGCGGTTATTGGCGATGTTGAAGGCGTCGTGCTCAATCACCGAGTTATCGCTCGACACGGTATCGATCGATTTCTGCCACGTATACCCGAAGTTCCCCGTGACAAATTTCCCCATCCGCCGCCGGAAGTTCGCCTGCAGCGCGTGGTAGCTCGACGAGCCCCAGTTGCTCCGGTACCGGAATCCGCCGCTCCGGCTCAGCCCCAGATACTGTGGGTCCACAAAGAAGTCCGGGTTGATCAGCGCCCCCGTCGTCGTGTAGATATCGGTGAACCCATTCACCGGTTTCACGCGCGGATCCTGCGGCTGCGTCATGTTCACGCGCCCCATCAGCTTCACGCCCCGCGTGCCCACGTAGCGCACGTCTAAGAGACTCCCCCGCATCGGTTCGAACTGCGTGTTGAACGTCCACTGCTGCACATACGGCGTGCGGATGAACGGATCAATAAACGTCATGTTCTTCGCGCCAAACGGCTCGGTCGCCGGAAACGCGGACCCATCCGCCCGCCGCCAGCTCGGCGATCCCTGCGCATTCTTCGCAATCGTCACGTTCACCGGAATCTGGAACGGATTCACGTTCAGCGAAGGATACGGATTAGCCATGTCCAACGGCGCCGGCACGTTGGCGTAGAAGAAGAACGGCGGCGTCAACTGCAGATCACCCTTAATCGCCCCCGACGGCCGCTCGTAGAAAATCCCATACCCGGCCCGCACCACCAGCTTGTTGAACTTCTGCGGCTGCCACGCCAGCCCGATCCGCGGCGCAAAGTTGTTCTTATCGTCCATCAGCGTCGATGCCGTCGGCGCCTTGTGCACGCTCTTCAGGTCCCACGGTGTTCCCGGCGCCAGCACCAGGCCCAGCTTGATCGGGTCAAAGTTCGGCTGAAAGAAGATGCTGTTCTCCGCCACATAGAAACCAGGCTCCAACCCCAGCCGCGCCGCCGTGGCCTTGTTGTAGTAGTTCCCAATCCGCCCATCGGCGTCCGACGGGTTGCCATAGTAATCCCACCGCAGCCCCACGTTCACCGTCAACCCGCGCCGCACCCGCCAGTCGTCCTGCACAAAGAAGCCGTAGTCGCGCATCTTGAAGTGACGCCGCGTGTCGCCCTGATCCAAATCGGACCCGCCGCCCGACGCCCCGTGTCCCGTAAAGAACAGCACCCAATTGTCGTAGTCCAAGTCGCCATTCGTGCGCGCCATGTACTCGCCCTTAATCGTCGGCCGCCGGAACTCCCCGCCCATCTGCAGCGTGTGTTTCGCCGTGTTGAAGGAAAGCGTATCGGCCACGTTGATCACCCGCTGTCGGTCATAGAAATCCCACGCGTTCCCAATCCCCGCGCCCGTCAACTGCGTCACAATATCCACCGTCGGCATCAGCGAAGCCAGCCCGCCCACGGCCTTTTCAATCGGATTATTGATCCCCAGCGTCGAGTTGAAAATGTCCTTGTACTTCGAAATCCGTGTATTGAACAGTTCAAAGAACCCGCCCCGGAAATCGTTCACCCACTGCGGCCCAAACGTCCGCACGTCGCTCAGCGAAGCCGTGTACGAAGGCGTCTGCCCCTGTGTCGGCGAAACCGAAGAAGCCGCCCACGGGAACGCCTCTTCCACATACTGCGAAGAGTTGATGTAGTTCAGCCGCAACCGGTGCGTCGGCGTGAAGTTGTGCTCAATCGTCCCGTTCCCGGACCACCCGCGGAAGAACGTCGGAAACACCTGCACCAGCGCCCGCTCCGCGCCGTAGCTCGCCGTCCCCGGCAACAGCTGCATCGAGTTGTTCACCGACGGCAATAGCAGGCTCCCATTCCGCTTCACGTTCAACATATTCAACGCCACCGGATGAATATCGGAAGGCGTCAGCGTCCGGAACTGCAGCGTATTCACATCGCTGAAAAACTGCCGCTCCAACCCCGGAATCTGATCAGGGGGAAACGCCCGCAGCGCCGTCAGAAAATTCGCCGCGAACCGCGGATTATCTCGCGCGCCGGACTGCAACCACCGGTTCGCCACATCGGCGATATTGGACGCCGTCCGGTTCTCAAAGTTCATCCCATCCGGCACGCCCGTCCGCGCAATCGCCTTCGTCGCATAGCCCGACATGAAGTCGGTCCGCTGCACCGACGCAAAGAAGAACGTCTGGTTCTTCCGAATGGGCCCGCCAAACGTCACGCCCGTCTCGTTCCGCCGGAACTGCGGCCGCTTCGTCCCCGCGCGGTTCAGGAAAAACTCGTTCGCGTTGAACTTCTCGTTCTGCAAAAAGTGGTACGCCGAACCATGAAACGAGTTCGTCCCGCTCCGCGTGATCATCTGGATATTCGCGCCGCCGTTCCGCCCCGTCGCCGCCGAAAACAATGCCGTCTGCACTTCCACCACTTCCAACGCGTCCAGCGGCACGCTCAGGTTATTCCCCAAACTCCCGTTGGCGTTCATCATATTCGTCGTGTCCAACCCATTGATCGACACCGAATTGTTCGTCGGCCGCGCCCCGTTCACGCTCGGGTTCAACGACTGCGACCCGTCGTCCCCCTGCCCGCCCGGCGACGTCGCCAGGTTCATTCCCTTCCCCGTCCGATCCGGCAACGGCGCGCTCACGCCCGCCTCGGCCACAATCAGGTGCGTATAGTTCCGCGACGCCGTCGGCAGCGATTGTATCTGCGCCGAACCCAGCGATACCGATTGCGTCGCCCGCGCCGTCTGCAGCAGGTCAACGCCCTCCGTCACCTGAATCCGCTCCGCCAGCCCAGTCGTCCGCAACACCACATTCAGCTGCCCAACCACCCCAGCCGCCAGCCGGACCGCCTCTTTTGCATCGTCAAACCCGCCAAACTGCGCCACCACCTGCACCGCGCCGCACGGCGCCGAAGCGAATCGCGCCACGCCCTCCTCCGAGGTCGGCGCGGAAAGCATCCGATTCGTCAATGGATCGGCCAGACGCACAACCGCGCCGCCAATCCGTCCTCCGGTGGCATCCGCCACCGTCACCTCCAGCCGGCATTGCGCCACAAGCGAACCGGCAAATCCAAGCCATAGTGCCCATCCACGTATCTGCATGATACGGAGGTTAACGGGCGGAAGTGAACACCAAATGAACGGTCCGCAAATGCTTCGTGAATTCGCTTCTCCGTTGCCTGAGTTACAAATCAGTGGCACTCGCAAAATCACTTGCACCGCCGGCTCAATTCATGTAATTTAAAAGAAGCAGCACGTCGATTAGAACTGTGGAGGTGCCAATGGCCTCCAGACCGCGAGTCCTTCGTTTCGTAGTTTGTGTATTCAGAGGGACAATTGGAGTCTTAGCCTGCGATTAAGCTCCTGTCCTCGTTCTTTTTCCGCGATCGTCTGTTCAGTTTGATTTGTTCGAAGTTGTTGTTCGTGCCCATCGCTGATCGGCTGCTGTTTCCGTTAGTTCACTGGTAATTGACGTACGCACCCCGCTTCCCGGGGGCCTACATCCATCGCGCAGGAGGTGTGACTGACTATTTCTTCCGGCATTCCAGGTTCAGGCTTCCCGGTGGTGCTATTTGACCTCCGCGAAGATTCGTGTAAGTTGTAACTGTAAACCCTGTTCTGGTTGCCACTAAGTAACTGAGTAGTAAGTTCGATGCTGTACCGGGAGGTAACAGGAAAGCGCTTTCCTGTTACCTCCCGGTACAGCATCGAACTTACTACTCAGTTACTTAGTGGCAACCAGAAC
>CANIFK010000074.1 GCA_947466555.1 Acidobacteriota bacterium
AACTACAACGCCACCACGCGGGAGTTCACGCGGGTGACGAACTTCCTGGCGCCGACGGCCACCAGCGATCCGCGTATTCTGCAGATCGCCGCGCGGTTCAGTTTCTGACCAGCTGAAACAACGCAACCAACCAAGGCCCGCCGCCTCCCCCAAAGGAGCGGCGGGCCTTTTACAATTAGCCCGCTCACTATAGGGGCAACCACCCCTGTCCCCTTTCGCGGTGGCGCGGTATTCCGCAGCGCCAAGACCGCCACGCCACCCGCCCTACGGCAGCCGCACTCCTTCCGCCAGCCCATCAATCTGCGTCCGCTTCCCCTCCGCCTCCCCCGCCGGAACCCGTGCAAAGAAAAGCCCCGTCGCCGTCGGACTCTCCACATACGTCACCACTTCCGCCATCTTCGCCCCTCTCTCTGTGAAATCCGCCGTCCAACTCAACGCCGGATACCCGTTCACCGTATGCCGCTTCGGTTCCCGCACCGAGTAATCGGCCAGGCCCTCCCGTGTGCGCTGTGCCGTCTTCTGCGCCACATGCTTCGCCAACGACGCCGTCACCTGCTCCTCCGTCCGCGCCTCTGCCACGCGATAGTACAGCGACACATGGGCCCCGGCCGGACCATCGAGCACAAGGGTCGTCTCGCGATCCCCCCATCGCCCGCCGCTCGCCTCCGCCCATCCCGCCGGCAGCCGCAGCGCAACGCCCGAAGTCACATCCCGCATCACCCCATCCCCCGCTTTCGATAAAATCCTCTCCTTCGGGTTTGCCCGCGCCGCGGTTGTGTTCTCCACAAACAACAAGGCGTCAAAAATCGCCGGAGCCACGTAACGCCCGAAATAGCCGCTCGCCTGTTCCTCCGCATACATAGAGCCGATACTGCGCATCGCCAAAGGCTTCCGCAACGCCTCCGGCGCGTTGCGCAGATCCAGTGCGAACACCCCCGGACCCGCCTCGGCCATCCACGCATCCAGGCTCCCCTCCGGCGCCGGACCCACCTTGTGCACCTGCAACCCCGCGCCCGGCTTCATCGCCTGAAAAGATCCGCGGTTAAACCCGAAGCCGAACACCACCATCTTGTCGCCAAACGACTTCCGCAACTCCTGCCCCATCGAGCGAAACGCCTGCCCCGTCTGTACGTGCCCGTTGTGCGCCCAAAGAACCATCTTCGCCCCCGGGTTCTGTTCCGCAATCCATTCCACGTTGCGCGCCATGCTCGGGTCGCGCATCGCCATGTTGACATTCATATCCAACCCCTGCAGCACCACTCGCGCATTCTGCACCGCCCACGCCCCCGCCTTCTCCTTCGCATCGGGCCGGCCTTCCATCGTTTTCAGCACCTTGCCCCACTCCTTGGCCAGTTCCGCCGGGCCGTTCCCCTCCGCCGGCGGGGGCGCCGTCCGCCGCATACGCAGGCTCTGCTTGCCGGACTGCACGATGTCCGTCACCAGTCGCACCTCATATCCCATGCTTCCCGTGTAGATCCCGGTTAGCGCCGGCGCCTCAAAGTCGAGGTCGACACCCGGCACCGGCACCGCCTTCCCCCCCGTTTCCAGCACCAGTCCGTCGAACCACGCCATACCGCCGCCGCGAAACGTGCCGCCAAAAAGCACCGACTCCGCGTTGGCCGGAATCGTCGCTTCAATCGAATACTCCTTCCACGCAGTGGTCCCCGTCGGCGGAGCCTTCCTCAGGTTCTGAAACGCCAGAACCTTACTTGCGGCGCCATCGGCTCGCATCCACAACTGCGCGGGCCCCGTCGCCTCTTCGGTGCGAATCCAGCCCCGCAACCGGACCTTCTTGCCCGCCACCATATTCCCCGCCAACTTGACTGTTGCCACGCCAAACGTGCTCTGTGGCCCGCTCCGCTCGGCTTTCTTAATATCCGCCGCCACCTCAGCCACCCGCCCAGCCAGCGCTGCATCGCGCGGACGCAGATAGTCCCCCACAATCTCCAGCGCCACCGTCGGCGTCTGCATATCGAATCCCGTGAACTGCACCTTCCGCTCCGCCGTCTGGTTGTACTCGCGCATCCACCTGATCATCGTCAGCACCTCTTCCGTATCCCAGGTCCAGAAGTACATACCCTTCAACAGCACCGCCGGATCGCCCTTCCCCTCCAGCACATAGTCATTCAGCCGGTAGGCCTCGGGCATGCTAGCCTCAATCGAAAAGATCGTGAAGCCCTTCTCCCGCACCAGGAACTCCAGCATCCGGTGCTTCAGCTGGAAGAACTCCCGCGTGCCGTGCGTAGCTTCCCCAAGCGCGACAATCCGCGCATCGCCGACAATCTTCCCGATCGGACGCAGGTCATCGAAGCCCTGCCCTGCCTCCACCGTCTTCAGCGGAATGGCGTTCGTGCGAATCCACTCTTTCGCTCCGTCGTCGCACCACGCCGCTGCCGCCGAAAGCAATAGGCCGATCCAAATCTGTTTCATTGTAGTTACTCCCCGGGGAAACTCGGCTAATTCTACTACGTTACTTATTACTAACCCCGATCATTCCTAACAGAGGAGTCGCCTCGCTGTCCGCGAAGACTATAACCACGCCAACTTCAGCGCCATTCAGCAGACGCCATACAACGACAACGCCACCACGCGGTTCAGCTGAACGTGGAAACGGGCCGTTTTACGAGGCCCGTTTTTTTGCCGGGTCGATGGCTACGGCCCTGGGCGGCGCCGGTGCCGCCCGCCGCGGGCGGAAGCCGACGTAGATGGCCGTGTTGGACAAGGGCGCCGCTCCGCGGTACTGAACGTTTAGTGTGAGGATGACATCGCGGCCGGTGGGGCGGAGAATGAGGCGGCCCTTGGGCGAGTAGCGCCGCGTGAGGTCGATCGTCTTCTCTTTTCCGTCTTCGGTCACCAGCAGAGAGGCCGATTGTAACTGCTCGGCCGGCACGCTGGATTGTTCCCAGATGGCTGTCAATTCTGAGTCGCGCGCCTGTAACTCCAGCGTAAGCGCGGGCGGCGGCCCGGCGGGTTTGATTTCCTGATAGCACCACGCGCTGGCTACGAGGGTAAGTAGTACGGCGGCACAGGCCGGCACCCATTTGGGAGGCGTGGGGAACTTGATCCGGAGGCGCGGCACGCTCGCGGTAGCGGGCTGCGCGGCCATCGTCGCCGGAGTTTCCTCCTGCAGGAGCGAGACCTTCTCCTTCGTTGTCGGCCCGTCGCCCTCCCGGGTCCAAACCTGCGCCGCTGTGCCGATGCCATCCACCACCTGGATCAACAGAAACACACTCCGTCCGTGCGGGAGAATCTGGCGCCAAAGCTGCTCTTCCTCCGGCTGCAGCGTGGTCATTCCCGGAGCTTGCACCCGGTAGAACCCGACCAGTCCGGGCCCGGCCGCATCGGCCGCCTGCCGCAGCGTGCTGCCGGCGAGACGTTTGAATCCGGTGATCTGCACCGAGGCGCCTTCCGCCGTACCCAGCAGAACTCCGCCCGTTTCATCCTGCCGTCTTTGAAGGCGCAGGCGACCTTTTACATAGGGGTGTATATCCAAATCGAGAGCAACCGCGCGAACAGCTTCCATACAATCAACTTCCTTGTTGACCCGCCCGATAAGGCGGCAAACTTCACCTCTCAGCCTACCCCTCGTAGTACTCGATGTATATAAGGTTTAAACCTCAAGGGATGTTGTTCGGAATCCCTTGAGGGGCGGCGGCGAAAGTCCGTCTACTTTTTCACGAACACGACGGCCGCACTGGCGGCGCCGCCGATCTGCTCGAAAAAGGCCCGGATTTTGTTGCATTCGGCGGCGGGGGCGGTTATGTCGTGTACGGTGAGCGACTGTTCCATCTCCACTTTTCCGTTGGCGGCTTTCCAGGTGGCATGGAATTCACCGTAGGCGTTTTTGATGTTGACAGGGTCAGGCAATTCATCGAGTTGGAAGCCGGCCGGCACTTGGATGGAGACGTGGTCCTGGCGCATGTGGGCATCGAGCTTGACCGGGAGTTTGCGATCGGGCATGGCGGCAAGGCCATAGCGGCCGCCGGAGAGCATGGCGCCTGGTGCAAGGATCAGCAACCGATTCTGCATGAGTTTGCCGAATTGCAGCGCGGCGAAATCGAGGGCGAGGTCGAGCCGGTTGCTGGCGGCGTGGTCGGTGGGCTGAACCGTTTTCAGAGACAGGCCCCCGAGTTGGCGGGTGAGGACGCGTTCGAAGGTTTTGCGGATGGCCGGTTCGTCGCGGCGTTTGAGAAGCGAGCGGAGGGGCGCGGCGCTTTGGCCGAAGTATTGGTGAAGGCTTTGGGCCGTGATGCCGCCTTCGCCGTCCATGACGGCGGTGGTTTCGGTGGTGGCTCGGTTGGCCGGGGCGGGCGCGCGAGGCACGCGGACCAGCGCGCCGCGTTCGCCGGCGATGACGAGGGCGTGACTGCCCTGTTCTTCATCGGGAAGATCGCCGACGGGGGTATAGGGATCGGTGGGGTCGAAGAAGAGCAGCCGGCCGAGAGTGGGGTGGGCGAGGAGCGTAGGCGCTTCGATACCATCGGGCGCGCGGACGGCGAGGATCATGTGGTTGAACTGCATGGTGGAAGGCCACTCGGGACGGACGAAATCGCGGGCGCCGGAGAAGATGGCGACCAGGTGGGCGTCGATACCGGCGGCGGCGAGGAGCGCCTTCATGAGGTTCGATTTATCCTTGCAGTCGCCGTAGTTCTTCGCCAGAACTTCGTCGGCGCGGTGGGGCGTATAGCCGCCGCCGCGGGTGACGTTCAGCTGCACGGAGATGTAGCTGGTCTGCTGGACGAAGGCGGCGATGGCGCGGATCTTGTCGAGCGGCGTGGCGGCGTTGGCGGTGAGTTGGGCCGCTTTGGTTTGGAGCGCGGGGGTGAGTTGGGCCTGCGCGTCGGAGAGTGCGGACATCCAGGTGGAGACGGCGGCCCAGTCTTTAAGCGGGCGCAGGCCGGCGCGCCCGTCGGAGGGGAAATAGGTGATGGCCAGGCGCGGCGTGAGGACGTGGGAATCGGGACTATACTCTTCGGGTTCCAGCCAGGGCAGATTGCGCTGCTCCCAGGTGTGGGTGGATCCGGCGTTCGAGTAGCCTTCGTCGGCGGGGCGGTTGATATTCTGGCCCTTGGCCTCCCAGCCGGGCGGAAGGGTGAGCACGAAGCGGGAGAGGAGCGTGGGTAGGCCGCTCTGATAGGCGTAGGCGTATTGGGTGAAGAGCGTCCGTTCTTCCTCGGTGATTTCGTAAATGAAAAGCCCGCCGGTTTGCCAGTCTTCTCCGGGAGCGATGAACTTTACACGGGCTTCGTCGTAGTCGTTGCCGGTGGAGAGCGCGGCGTCGATGACGCGGTCCTTGCCGTAGGCTGTCTCTTTGCCGGCGGGGCTGACGGTCCAGGCGCGAATGTCGCGAATGCGGCCGCTTTTGACGTTGTAGGCGCGGGAGGCGCGGAGGTTCAGACGGCCCGTGGTGAGCTTACGGATGACGGCGCGTTCCTGCATGACGCGGCGCCCTTCGCCATCCACGGTGAGCGTCTCTTCTTGAAAAAGAACGACGGCGGGAGTCTTGGCGGAATAGGCGGGCGCCTGTTTTGCCGCTGCATCGCGCGCCCATTGCGGGAGTTCAACGGTGGCGGTGAAACAGGGAAGAGCGGCAAGCAGAGCCAGCGCCGCGCGGATCATTGCGGGGCATCCTGCTTGAGGCTGATGATGGTGCCGTCGCGCCGGTGGAACTCCTCGAAGATACCTTTGAGCGAGGGGTAGGCCTTGGCATCGAACAGAATGGCGCCGCCGCGCCCGAATTCGAGCATCCGGCTGACGACAAACTGGCCGTCCTGGGTGAGGCCCATTTTCAGTTGGTACGCGCCCGGCGGACCGAATTCCAGTCCGCCGGGGTTTTCCCCGTTGTCGATCTTGAATCCGGCGGGGAGTTGGAACCGAATCTCGTCGTCCTCGCGCCAGGCGTAGCGGAAGGCGATGGGATATTTTCGCTGACTGGCGGAGAAGCGGGGCGCGTCACCCTGTTGGAAAAAGAGCGGCGAAAAGAGCAGCCGCTTGCCGGTGCGCTGAGCATAACCGGGGATGCGGATGTGCAGGGAATAGGTCAGCGCCTGCGCCGCGTTGTCGACGTTTTCGAGTTTGATGGCGGTGACTTCGGCGCTTGGGAAGGGGCGGGTGAACAACTCCTTCACCTCCTCCTGCTGCTTCTCCGGCGCGTCGCCCACCTTGCCTTCGCGGCGTTCGGCCGCCGCGTGGCCGGTATAGTACATTTGCACGTCGCCTTCCAACGTGCCGTCTTCCGCGAGTTGGAACTTGCCGCGGCGCATGGAGAGGGATTCGCCGGGCGGGGAGAAGGGCGTGGGAATGAAGGTGGGCGTCTTCGGGTCGCTGACCAGCGCCTGCGTACCCTCTTCGCGCCAACTGATCATATTGGCGGGCAGGGTGTGGGTGGTGGCGTCGAAGAGGCGCCATTGACCATCTATTTTCACGGCCATGTCGATGTTGTCGAGGAAGAAGCTGTCGGCCATGGCGGGATCGAAGATGACGCCATCACGGTCGCCGACGAGCGCTGGGCGGGCTTCGAGGCCAACGGCCTGCGCCATGGCGGCAAAGAGCGTGTTGATTTCGGTTGGGGTGCCGATCCCGCTTTTGAAGACTTCGGCGGACGTGCGGGCGCGGTCCTTCGGCATGGACTTGAAGACTTTGGCACGTTCGGAATCCGACACGGCGGAATCAAATAATCCGCGCAAGTTGCCGCGCAGGTAGCCGATCAGCGCCAGGACTTTTTGCTGATCCCCGGGGGCGCTTTCCACCGCCTTGGCGGCGGTCTGCTTGATCTCGTCATTGACCTTCAGCGATTGGCGCAGATTGGTGTAGATCTCTTTACCGCGCTTCTCCCAGTATTTCTTCGGGTCGCGACGGTCGGACTCCATATAGAGGAACAGAATCCAGGCGCGTACGTTGGCTTCGCTAATCATGTACGGCTCTTCTTGGAAGGCGGGCAGATTTTCCACCGAGGTGGCTGTGAATCCGTTCATGCCCTGTTCGAGCGGGGAGTTTTTACAGTTGAAGGGCCAGACCCGCATGCCGAGATCGATGTAATCGCGGCTGAGCGGTTTGACGAAATAAGTGATCTTTTGAATGGGATATTCCTGCTGCATCTGTGCTCGCAGATAGCGGATATTCTGCTTAAAATGAACTTCGCGAATACGATATTCGATGATGGCCCCCGGTTCGACCGCAGGCATGGCGAATGACTTTACCTTGCGCCGGAAGCCGCCAAACCGAATGACCTCGCGGTCGTGTATGTCTTCCTTCTTCAACGCGACGATAGTGCCGTTGGGTTGAATAGTGCGGCCCTCGATACTGGTGACCGAGATGTTGTTGCTATACGGAATTTCAATGGAAGACACCTTCTTTATGCCTTCTTCGTTGAATACTTTCACGCGGATATAGCTGACACGGTGGCGCTGCCAGTCGCTGCTCATCACTTCGTCCCAGACATGGACACGCCAGAAGAGCGCCTCGGCACCGGCCGCCTTGTCTATCTTGGGCGCTTTCTGCTCGCGCTCGGCGTCTGTCAGTGGCAGCCAGACGGTTTCGACAGCAAACTGTGCAAACACTACCTGAGTTACGCACAGAAATAGTCCAGCTAAGTGTCCTTTTCGAAACGACATATGTCAGAAGTATATGTCATTTCCTGGAATACCCACCCCCCCAACGAAACGCTTGACACCGCCCTCCGATCCCGCGACAATGGAATTCCAATAGGCGAACAAAAGGCGAAGCTGAGATGTCGTTGCCGTTACGGAAGTTGATCGATTTAGCCGCACCGCGGCCACCGGTTTCGACGGTGTGTCCGTTTACGCCAAAGGACTTGCGCGGGGTGCTGCCGGGCTTTCCGGAGGGCGCGATAACGGAGATCAGCGGTGTGCGTTCGTCCGGGCGGACGACGATGTTGCAGGCCAGTCTGGCGGCGGCAACGGGGCTGGGCGAACTGTGCGCGGTGGTGGACGGGAGCGATGCGTTTGACCCGGCGTCGGCCGCTGCGGCGGGTGTGCGGCTGGAGCGTTTGTTGTGGGTGCAGTGCCACCACGACGTGCAGGACACGTTGAAGGCGGCGGACCTGATTTTGCATGGCGGCGGGTTCCGGCTGGTGGTGTTGGACCTGTGCGATCTGCCGCCGGTGGAACTGCAGCGGGTGCCGCCGGCGTGGTGGCACCGGTTGCGATTGTCGGTGGAGAAGACGCCGGGAGTGCTGCTGGTGACCTCCACGGCGCCATTGCTGCGGCAGGCGGCGGCGATGCAGGTGGAGTTGGCCGGGGCGCAGGCGCAGTGGCCGGGAACGCTGTTGGCCAGTGTGGACTTGCGGGTTCGATTGCGGAAGCCGGTGCAGGCGGCCGGAGCGGCGGCGACGCTGCGGGCGCGGGCGATTTGAGAGCACGATTATGTTTGCCTGTCTGGTATTGCAGCGCGGGGCGGTGGATGCGTTATTGACGGTGATTGACGAGTTCTCGCCGCATTGGGAACGCTGCGACGAGCGTACGGTGTTGATTCCGGCCTACGGGCTGGAGCGGCTGATCGGGACGCCCACCGATATTGCGGAGGCGGTGCTGCGGCGGGCCGGGGCTTTGGATATCGAAATCTCGCTGGCCATTGCCGGGCACCCGGACACGGCGCTGCTGGCGGCGCAGAATATTGAGGGCATCACGATCATCGATGCCGGGCGTGAAGTGGAGATCCTGGGGCCGTTGCCGTTGGAGATATTGCCGACGTCGCTGGATGTTCTGGACACTCTACAGCGATGGGGCGCGGAGACGCTGGCCGATTTCGCGGCGCTGCCGCCGTTGGGCGTCATCGAACGGCTGGGCGACGAGGGTGGGCGGCTGCAGGCGCTGGTGGAGGGCCGGGGCACGCGCCCGCTGCGGATCGCGCGGCCACCGGAGGACTACACGAAAGAGATGCATCTGGACGAGCCCCTGTCCAATTCCGAGCCGCTGCTGTTCGTCATCTCCGGCATGGTGCACGACATCGTGAAGCGGTTGGCGTCGCATGGACTGGCGGTAAGCGAATTCCGCGGTACCTTCGGCACCGCGCATGCCATGCGCATCGCGTTTCCGGTGCCGGTGCAGGAGCCATTGGTGATCCTGAAACAAGTGCAGTTGGACCTGGAGGCGCACCGGCCGCGGCGTGCGATTTCGACGGTGCTGGTGGAGTTGCAACCCACGCCGCCCCGGGTGACGCAGCACGGGCTCTTCACGCCCTCGGCGCCCGAACCGGCGCAGTTGCAGACGCTGCTGGCGCGCCTGCGCGCGGTGGCGGGGGCCGATAGCGTGGGCTCGCCGGAGCTGTTGGACACGCACCGGCCGGACGCCTGGCGCCTGCGGCAGGACGTACTGTTCGCCGCCGGGCGAGTGACGGCGGATGACGACGCGGCGGTGCATCTTTCGTTCCGCTGTTTCCGGCCGCCCTTGGGCGCGCGCGTGGCGATTACGCCGCAACACCGGCCGTCGCGCGTGGAGGCGCGCGGGGTGAGCGGGCGGGTGGTCTCCGTGGCCGGGCCGTGGCGCACGACGGGGGACTGGTGGCGGGACACGGCGTGGGCCCGGGACGAGTGGGACGTGGGGTTGGAGGACGGGGCGTTGTACCGGGTCTACCGGGAGCACGGCACGAACGAATGGTTCGTGGAGGGGGCCTACGACTGATGGTGCTGCCGGAGTTGCGGGCGCGGTCCGCATTCAGTTTTCTAGAGGGCGCGAGTCTGCCGGAGGCGCTCATCGCGCAAGCCGCCGAGCTGGGTATTCCGGCGGTGGCGCTGCTCGATCGGGACGCGCTGTCGGGCGCGGTGCGGTTCCACAAGGAGGCGAAGAAGCGGGGGATTCGCGCCTGGATCGGCGCGGAGATCACGGCGGCCGAAGGCTTCCGCTATCCGCTGCTGGCGGCCACGCGGGAGGGGTATCAGAACCTCTGCCGGCTGATCACGCGAGTGAAGTTGGAGAAGCGCGCGGCTCATTTTTCCGATATCGAGGAATACGCCGCCGGGCTGGTGTGTCTGGCGTCGGACCCACTGGCGTGGGCTCTTGATCAGGGCACGGCGCCGGCGATGGTGGATAAGCTCCGCGGCGTGTTTCCTGATGGCCGTGTGGTCATCGATCTGCAGCGTCATTTCCTGCGGGAGGAGGAGGCGCGGAACCAGACGTTTCTGCAGATGGGTTTGCCCGTTGTGGTGGCGAATGGCGTCAGCCACGCCACGCGCGAGGAGCGTTCGCTGATGGACGTGTTGACCTGCGTACGGCACCACACCACGATCGATGACGCCGGGCGTCTATTGGCCCGGAACTCTGAGCGGTTCTTTAAACCGGCGCGGCAGATGCAGGCGCTGTTCGCCGATATGCCGCAGGCGCTGGATGGGGCGCGGGCGTTGGGGGAGCGGTTGGAATTCACGTTGGAGGACCTGGGCTACCAGTTCCCGCGCTACCCGGTGCCGGCGGGCGAAACGATGGACAGCTTTTTGTGGAAGCGCACGTTCGAAGGGGCTGAGCGGCGCTACCGGCCACTGCATGAGAAAGCCCGGCGCCAGTTGGAACGGGAACTGCGGCTGATCGAAAAGCTGGAACTGGCGGGCTATTTTTTGATCGTCTGGGACATCGTGGAGTTCTGCCGCCGGGAAGGGATCATGGTGCAGGGCCGCGGGTCGGCCGCCAATAGTGCCGTCTGTTATTCGCTGGGGATCACGGCGGTGGACCCGGTGGGAATGGAGTTGCTGTTCGAACGGTTCCTCTCCGAAGAGCGCGGCGAGTGGCCGGATATCGATTTGGACCTCGCCAGCGGGGATCAGCGCGAACAGGCCATTCAGTATGTCTACGCGCGCTACGGCCGGCTGGGCGCGGCGATGACGGCGAACGTCATCACCTATCGCGGGCGGTCCGCCGTGCGGGACGCGGGTAAGGCGCTGGGGTTTTCCGAAGAGCAGTTGGGCCGGCTGTCGAAACTGGTGGGCCGGTGGGGCGATGACGAAGGGCTGGCCGAACGGATGGAGACCGCCGGAGTAACGGCCGATCATCCGCGCGCGAAGCATCTGGCGGCGATGGTGCAGGGCTTTCTGGAACTGCCGCGCCACCTGGGCCAGCACTCGGGCGGGATGGTGATTTGCGAGGGGCAACTGGATTGCATTGTGCCGTTGCAACCGGCGTCGATGCCCGGCCGCGTAATCGTGCAGTGGGACAAGGAAGACTGCGCCGACATGGGCATCATCAAGGTGGATCTGCTGGGGCTGGGGATGATGGCGGTGTTGAAGGAGTCGCTCGATCTGATCCGCGTGCACTACCGGGAAGACGTGGATCTGGCGCTGATTCCGAAGGACGATCCGGTGGTTTACGACGCGCTGCAGCGGGCCGATACGATCGGCATGTTTCAGGTGGAGAGCCGGGCGCAGATGTCGTGTCTGCCACGGATGCGGCCGGCGAACTTCTACGACATCGTGGTGCAGGTGGCCATCATCCGGCCGGGTCCGATCGTAGGCAACATGCTGCATCCGTACCTGCGGCGGCGGCAGGGTATGGAGGCACCGGTGAGCCTGCATCCGTCGCTCGATGAAGTGTTGAAACGCACGATGGGCGTGCCGCTGTTTCAGGAGCAGTTGCTGCGGATGGCGATGATCGCGGCCAACTTCACGGGCGGCGAGGCGGAGGATCTGCGGCGGGCCATGGGGTTCAAACGATCGCAGAAGCGGATGGCGGAGGTGGAGGAGCGGCTGCGAAAAGGGATGACGGCGAATGGGATTCTGGGCGCGGCGCAGGACGCGATTGTGCAGTCGATTACGGCCTTCGCGTTGTACGGGTTTCCGGAGTCGCACGCGGCCAGTTTCGCGCTGTTGAGCTACGCCAGCGCGTATTTGAAAGAGCACTATTTAGCGGCGTTCACGGCGGCGATTTTGAACAATCAGCCGATGGGGTTTTATAACCCGATGACGCTGGTGAAGGACGCGCAGCGGCATGGGCTGCGAGTGTTGCCGGTGGACGTGACGGTGTCCGATTGGCTGTGCACGTTGGAGGCGCGGGACGGCGCGTTTTGCCTGCGCCTGGGGCTGAACTATGTGAAGGGATTGCGGCAGGCGGTGGCGGAGGCGCTGGTCGCCTCGCGGCCGTTTGCGAGTATCGATGAGTTGAAACGGCGCGTGCCGTCGGTGTCCAAGGAGGAGATGTACCGGCTGGCGGAGTTGGGCGCGTTC
>CANIFK010000075.1 GCA_947466555.1 Acidobacteriota bacterium
CCCGGAACGCGTCCAGTTCGTCATACCCGCGCCGCGCGAATTCCAGAATCAAGTGATCGCAGTGCAGCCCGTTCATGAACGGCATCAGGTCTTTCCAAAAACCCTTCTGCACCGATTGCCCGCCGTAATTCCCAAAGCAGATATGTACGCCGCGCTTGCCGCGAATGCCGTCCAACACGTGATTGATCGCTGGCAGCGCCCACTCCCGGTCTTCCGGATGCCCGCTGATGTTGGCCTCGTCGATCTGAATCACTTCCGCGCCAACGCGCTCCATCTGGCGCCGCAACACCTGCGCGATCGCCATGCACAACTCGCCGCGATCCGAATAAAAACGGTCCGTCAATACCTTCGTCAACATGTGAGGCCCGGTACAGGTGAACTTCAACTGGTTCGCCGTCAGTCCCTTGGTGAAGTCGTAGTCGCGCGCCAGGTTCAACACCCCGTCGCCCACCGCTTCGTGCACAATCCCCGCCGGGTCCGTCCGGTACTTCAACTGCGTGTCGGCGCGAAACTCATCGATATCGGAAATCGAAAACCGCGTCCGAATTCCCGACATCCGGCTGATGAAGTAGTCGATCATCCCGTTCGTTTCCGGATGGCTCGGATCGAACCGGTTCAACTCCCCATCGGCCACGACATCAATGCCCGCCAATTCCTGCGTCTTCAGCACCACCATGATCGCGTCGCGCAGCGCGCCCCGGGACGTATCGCCGAAAAGCCATTGCGGGGTAGGATAGCTGCCCACCACAGTTGTCAGGATTGCCATAAAAGAACCATTCTATATTGTGGCCTTCCATTCGCGAACCCTGCTGTTCCTCCTCGCCCTCCCCGCGCTCGCCCAGACCCGCTTCGCGCACTTCGAAAGCCGTGCCCTCGCCACGGATCTCAAAGGCGGCTACCAGGTCGTCGTCACCGACGTCAACAAAGACGGCAAGCCCGACCTCGTCGCCCTCGCCTCCGGCATGACCGAACTCCTCTGGTTCGAAGCCCCGAACTGGGAGCGCCACGTCCTTGCCACCGGCCTGAAGCGCATGATCAACACGTGGCCGCTCGATACCGACAAGGACGGAATCCCCGAGTTCCTCGTCGCCCACGCCTTTGAAAACGAGGCCGCCCGCTCCGTTGGCATCGTCAGCCTGCTCACCCACGGCGCCGACGTTCGCCAACCCTGGACCGTCCGCGAAATCGATCGCCTCACCACCTCCCACCGCCTCCGCACCGCCAACGGCCTCTTTATCAATGCCCCTCTCACCGGCGCCTCCGCCGTCGCTCCCGAATACAAAGACCATGCCCCGCTCGTCGCCTACCACCCCGGCGACTGGCACCGCCAACTCATCACCGATGCCGATGAAGGCGTCGTCCACGGCATCTTCATCCACGACTGGAATCGCGATGGCCGCGACGACGTTCTCACCGCCAGTTTCCGCGGCATCCACGTCAATCTCGCTCGCCCCGATGGCACCTGGACCCGTGAAAAGATCGCCGACGGCGACCCCGCCCCCTGGCCCAAATCCGGCTCATCCGACATCGCCGTCGGCTTCCTGAAAGGCGAACGTTTCCTCGCCGCCATCGAAGCCTGGCACGGCAATCAGGTCGCCATCTACCGCCAGAAAAAAGGCGCTTGGCAGCGAACCGTCATCGACGACACGCTCACAGATGGCCACACGGTCTTCACCGCCGACCTCAACGGCGACGGCAAACAGGAAGTCGTCGCCGGCTTCCGCGGCGGCAAGCGCGGCGTCTACATCTACTACGAAGAGAACGGCCGCTGGATCCGCCAAATCCTCAGCGAAGGCGAAGTCTCCGCCGCCGCCTGCGTCGTCGCCGACCTCAATCGCGACCGCAAACCGGATATCGCCTGCATCGGCGCCGCCACGCAAAATCTCGTGCTTTATACGCAAAAATGATCCGCCGCTACGCCGAACTGCGCCCCGAAGAACTCGCCGCCGCGCTCGCCTCGAACCCGACGTTCATCTGCCCCTGGGGCGCGCTGGAATGGCACGGAGCCCACTTGCCGCTCGGCCTCGATGGTATCGTGGCGGAAGCCTTCAGCGAACGGCTCGCCGCGGCCACCGGCGCCATTCTCCTCCCCGGCACATGGCTGCCGATGACCACGCTCCCGCACCCGCATTCGCTTTCTATTCCCACCGCCACCGTCTGCGCCGTGTGGCGCGCGCTGCTCGACGAACTCGCCCGCATCGGCGCGCGCACCGTCTGCCTGGTCTCCGGCCATTACGCCCAGGGCCACGAACTGGAGATGTACCGCGAATGCGTCGAAGCCATGCGGCGCCATCCCGGCCTCCTCATCTTCGCCGCGTCACCGCTCGAACTGCTCAACGACGACAATCTCCTCGACCACGCCGGCCACCGCGAAGCCGCCCAACTCCTCGCCATCCGTCCCGATCTCGTCCGGCTCGATCTCTTCCAGCCCGGCCCGCCCACCGCCAACGCCGTCCTGGGCGACGACCCGCGCCACGCCACCGCGGCCGAAGGCGAGCAACTCCTCACCAGCGCCCTAAAAGCCTGGCAACAAGCCATCGCCACCTGGAACGAACCCGAGCTTCACAACTTCTACTGGACCCGCGCGGCAGCTTATCTACCCTACCGCGACGCCTTCTTCAAAGAGTCCTGGGAACAAGCCATCACCGATTGGTGGCAAACAAAATCAGGTAACAGCTAACCGCGCCGCGTCGTAGCGTTCATACGATTTCGTGCGCAACGCCAGCCGCAACCGGCCCACCGCCTCGCAAACATCCTCGAAAGAATTGTAGAGCGGCGCGACGCCAAACCGGATCAGGTCGGGCGCCCGAAAATCCGGAATCACTGCGTAATCATTGATCAGCGACTGAGTCAACCGCCACGCCTCCGGGTGCCGCAACGACACATGCGAACCGCGCCACGCCGCCTCTCGCGGCGAAGCCACAGTCACGCCAAACTCCGACAATTGCCGGTCCGCCTCCGCAATCAGATAATCACAAAGTCGCCGCGACTTCGCCTCGACAGCCCCCATCCCGGCCTCCAGCAACAGATCCAACCCCGGCTCCATGCACGCCATCGAAAGCACCGCAGGCGTCCCCGCCAAAAACCGTTGAATCCCTGCCGCCGGCTTGTACTCCAGCGAAAACGCAAAGGGATCCGCATGCCCCAGCCACCCCGGAATCGGGCTCAGCAACCGTTCCTGCAAGTCCCGCCGAACATACAAAAACGCCGGTGCCCCCGGTCCCCCATTGCAGTATTTGTACGTGCAGCCAACGGCCATCTCCGCCCCGCTGGCGTGCAGATCAACCGCAAAAGCCCCCACCGAATGGCTCAGGTCCCACAGCATCCACGCGCCCGTCGCCTGCACCCGCCGCGTCGTCTCCTCCAACGGATACACCGCCGCCGTCCGGAAACAGGTCTGCGTCAACGCCACGACCGCCGTGCCCCCATCCGCCGCGGCGACAGCATCATCGGCAATCGTCAAATCCCCGCACGCCTGCAAAACATAAGCATCCGAAGGAAAGTTCCGACGATCGGTCACAATCCCCCGCCGCGGCGCCTGCGCCGCTACCGCCGCCGTCGCCAGCTTGAACAGATTCACGGAGGTGCTGTCACACACCAGCACCTCATCGGCATCCGCCCCAATCAGCTTCGCCAACTTCGCCCCCAGCCGCGCGGGCAACGCCATCCACCCATCGTTCCAACCCCGAATTAACCGCTCCCCCCACTGCCGCTGCACCAGATCCTCCGCCAACCCAAGAGCCTTCCGCGGCAACCGCCCCAGCGAATTCCCGTCCAGATAAATCGGCCCGCCCGCCTCGGCGACAAACGCCTCCCGAAACCGCCGCAGCGGGTCCGCCGCATCCATTTGCCGGGCATGAAACAGGCTCACGCGCGCCCCTCCACCAAAACCTCCAACCACTCCACCCGGCCCGTCGAAGTAGCCTTCACATCCACCACCGCCTCCGTACTTCCCAGCGTCCCCGCAAACCGGTACACCGGGCAATTCGGCCCCGGCTTCAACCCGTCTTCCACCCGATCGAACCCAGCCAACACCCCATTGCAACGCACCTCCCACTTCGCCGCATCCCCACCTTTTACGCCCAAACGAACCGCCACCTTCGCCCCAGCCGGCACGTCACCCACTGGCACACGAATCCCAAACCAGCGCCCGGCCTCCGCCTCCACGGGAAGCTTGTAGGAAGCCTTCTCCCCCGGTGCCCACGTGTCCTGATACGTCACTACATGTCGTCGCGGCTTCCCTGCCATCGCCGCCGCATCCCCAATCTCTCGCAGTAATGCCGGATACGTCGACAGGTCATCCATCGCCGTCTGGCTATCCATGTAGTTGAACAGGTAGATCCGGTCAGCCCCCTGCGCCATGTACGCCGCCGCCGACCCACGCACCGTCTCGATCGAGTTCGTCTGGAACGGCCGCCCGCCCACCGCCACCGATCCCTGAAACGCGTTCAACCCCAACTCCAACCCCGCCGCCAGCAACACCGAAGCCGGCAGCAACCGCCGCCACAACCCAATCGGCATATCGTTATCCACCGTCCGCCAGAAGTTCGTCACCGTGACGATATCCACCAAGCCCTCCTTCGCCCACGTCACCGCGTCCAACCCTAACCGCTGCGCCGTCTCCGGTCGCGATGGCACCCGCACCGCAATCCGCTTTTTCGGCCCCAACAGCTTCCGCAACCGCCGGTGGAAGTCGGTCAACACCCGCGCCCCCTCCGCCTCCCTGCCCGGCGTGAAGTGAAACCCGAACCGCATCCAGTCCAACTCCATTCCGTCAAAGTCATACCGCGCCGCCACTTCCTCCACAAACTTCCAGTTGTGCTCCCGCACCGCCGGCTGCAAATAGTCCAACGCCTTGTCCCGCTGCTCCCCGCGATATGGCACCCGCCGCAACTCCGGATGGGTCTTCCAAAACTCGCTGTGCAGGTAGTGCCGTTCGTCGTCCACGTTGTGCAAATCGTTCATCCGAACCGACACCCACGCCCCGATCCGGTGCTTCCGCGCCCGCGCCAGCCACAGCCGGTACGGGTCAATCCCGTCCTGGTGCATCTGCCACGCCTGGTGCACCCACGCCCTCGCGAACTTCGCCTCCGCCGCCGGAACGCTTGCAAAAAGTTCTTGATTATCCGGCCCCTTCGGGTCGTAGCCATCCCAGAACGACGTCCGCGTCTTCGACGGAAACCCGGCCCGCATCGCATTCACGTTCAACAACAACTCGCGCACCTGCGTCCCCGCATATTGATCAATAAACGAGGAAACCTCCTCCGCCCCCAATCTCCGCCCGGCGCGGGAGGCGAAATAGTGGTTGGAATCTTCATTCAGGGCTATCCCCCCGCGGGAAGAAGGGGCAGCCGCCGCGGCGGTGCCAAGGGTTGCGAGAAAAACTCTACGGTCCATAGGGGAAATAGTAAACTGAAAGAGAGTGGATCTCGAAAAAACGCTGTTAAGAAAAGTGGGTCAGGCTATCGAGCGTTTCGATATGATCCGCGATGGAGATCGGGTTGCCGTCGGATTGTCCGGCGGAAAGGACTCCGTTACCCTCCTCGAAGCGTTGCTTTTGCTGCAAAAACGCGCGCCAATCCACTTTGAAGTCTGCGCTTTCACCGTCGAACAGGGCAAGTTTCTCGCCCCCATCGCCCCCTTTGGCGATTACATGAAGGAACGCGGCGTGGAGTGGCTCTACGTCCGCGACGAACCAAGTTTCAAGCTAATTGAAGATCAGCCGGACCATGGTTGCGATATGTGCAGCCGCTTCCGGCGCCGCGCCGTCTACGAAATTGGAAAGCAAATGGGCGCCAACGTCATTGCTTTGGGCCATACGGCGGATGATTTTTGCGAGTCGTTGTTACGAAACGCAATGTACACTGGGCGCCTTAGTGCGCTACCTGCGGTGACGTGGTCAGCCAAGAAAGATTTTCGGTTGATCCGGCCGTTGGTTTTTGTGACGGAGGAGATCACGCGGAATTACGCGGCAGCCCTTACGGCTCCTGTGATTCCATGCGGATGCTCGCAGAAGACGGGTACCGTTCGCCGGACCCTCCGGGATATTTTTGGTGAATTAGAGAAGGAGCATCCCTACCTGAAAGAGAACCTCCTGTCGGCCATGGGGAATATTCAGACGGATCGATTACTCGATCCGCGATACCTCCCCGCGGATGCCGGCGGCCGTGCTGAACCGGCGCCATCGAATGGTGCCGAACTGTTTCCCGTTGTCATGGAACTGTAACCAAGTTGTGGTTGCGGCGTCAGATTTGGCTCTGCGAAACTGGTCCAAGCCGGTAGTGGAAGGATCATCGATAACCAGGTTGTGAGATCGAGGCAATATGAGAATTCTGCCCCGCGAAGAGAAATTCTTCGAATTACTGAATACGCAGACCCGGCTCATCAGCGAAGCCGCTGGTGTCCTTTTAGAAGGCGTGCAGGCCGGCAACAGCCGTCTGCGCGAGGTCGAGTCAAAGATTGAAAAACTGGAGACCGACTGTGATGAAGTACTGCACGAGGTTTACAAACGCCTCAATCAGACGTTCATTACACCGCTCGACCCGGAAGACATTCAATCCCTCTGCAGCCACCTCGATGACGTGATGGACGGCATGGAAGAGGCGACGCACTGCATCGTCTCCTACAAGATCGACCCCATTCCCGCGCCCATCGTCGAAATCTGCAAGCTCCTCGTCGATTGCGCCCGCGAAGTCAAAGCGGCCGTCGAAATGATGGACAAGAACCGCGAAATCGTCAAGCACTGCATCGAGATCAATCGCCTCGAAGGCCAGGCCGACAAGATCGTCCGCAAGGCCATCGTCGATCTCTTCGAGAACGAGACCAACCCCATCCTCATCATCAAGCTCAAAGAGATTTACGACGTTCTTGAATGGACCGTCGACTCCTGCGAGGATGTCTCCGACGTTCTCCAAACCGTTGTCGTGAAGAACAGCTAACCGCCCCTCCTCATGGACTCGACTCTCCTCCTTGTTGCTCTGATCGTCCTGGTCGCGCTCGCCTTCGACTACATCAACGGCTTTCACGACGCCGCCAACTCCATTGCCACCGTCGTCGCCACCCGCGTGCTCAGTCCGGCCCATGCCGTCATCTGGGCAGGCTTCTGGAACCTTTGCGCCGTGTTCTTCCTCGATACCGGTGTTGCCGCCACGGTTGGCAAGGGCATGGTGGACCTCAAGGTCGTCACCCCCTACGTTATTCTCGCCGGCCTGCTAGGCGCCATCACCTGGAACCTTCTCACCTGGTATTGGGGCCTCCCGTCGTCATCCAGCCACGCCCTACTCGGCGGGTATGGCGGCGCCGCGATGGCCAAAGTCGCCCTCACCGTCAGCGTCGTCAGCTCCTTCGATGCGCTCATTGTCAGCGGATGGCTCCGCATGATCTCCTTCATTGTCATCGCCCCCGTTCTCGGCATGACCTTGGCATACCTTCTAATGGTCCTCGTCCACTGGGTGTTCCGCCATACCGTACCAAATAAAGTCGACCGATGGTTCCGTTGGATGCAGCTTGCCTCCTCGGCCGTCTTCAGCTTTTCCCACGGAGCCAATGACGCCCAGAAAACGATGGGCATTATCACCAGCGTCCTTGTCACCGCGGGTTACCTGGAGACCTTCGTCGTTCCCAAGTCCGTCATCTGGGCAGCTTACATCGCCATCGCCGCCGGCACCATGAGCGGTGGCTGGCGCATCGTACGTACCATGGGCGCGCGCCTCACGCGGCTGAAACCGCGAGGCGGCTTCTGCGCCGAAACCGCGGCTGCCATTTCGATTCTCTTCCCCACTTACCTCCACATGCCCGTGTCCACCACCCATGTCATCGCCGGCTCCATCGCCGGTGTGGGTTCCATTCACCGGCTAAAGGCCGTCCGTTGGGGTTTGGCCACCGACATCGTCTGGGCCTGGTTGATGACCATCCCCGCCTCCGCCGCCGTCGGCGCCCTTTGCATGTGGGTCATCCACCTGTTCGCCGCCAAGATCTGAAAATAAACGCAAAATATTCCTAACAAACCGGGAGCGAGTTACGTACTACTTTGCAAGATGGTAGTTTCGAAACTTCTCCCGATTCTCTTTTTGGCGCTCGCCTTCATCGTCGCACCCGAACCCGCGCGCGACTCTCCCACCAAACTCGGCGACCCGATGGGCCCCAACAAAACCCCAGCCCTGCAAATTCGCTGATACAAACACAGAGCAAAGAGCACTCTCTCCCGAACCATCCATCGGTTCACTTTAATCTCCCGGAGAGAGTATGCGACTATTTCGACCGGCGGCCACGATCCTGCTGCTCAGCTACGCCAGCATCGCCATCGCGGACCCCAACCCCTACAACCAGACTTTTTCGGCGTTTGAATCCGGCCAGGTTCGGCCGCTTGCCCTCACGCCCGATAAGAAGTTCCTTCTCGCCCTCAACACCCCCGACGCCAAGCTGGAAATCTTCCGCGTCCAAAGCAACGGTCTCGAACACCGGACTTCGGTGCCCGTCGGTCTCGAACCGGTCTCGGTCGCCGTCCGCAACGACGAAGAAGCGTGGGTCGTCAACCACGTCTCCGATAGCGTCAGTGTCATCGCGCTCAAAGACAAGAACTCGTACGTCAAGCGCACCATCCAGGTCGGCGACGAACCGCGCGACATCGTCTTCGCCGGCCGCAACAAGAACCGCGCCTTCATCACCACCGCCCATCGCGGCCAGAACTCCCCGATCGATCCGCAGCTCACCACGCCCGGCGTCGGCCGCGCCGATGTCTGGGTCTTCGACGCCGCCACCAACGGCGCCAGCCCCCTGAACATCCTGACTTTCTTTGCCGACACCCCGCGCGCCCTCGCCGTCACGCCCGACGGCTCCAAGGTCTACGCCGCGTCCTTCTTCAGCGGCAACGGAACGGCTTCCACCTTCGTCGGCAACTTCCCCGGCATCGGCAATCCCCTGCCCCCGGCACAGGTGTTCCCGTTTCTCCCCATCCCCATTAACGTCAACGCCTTCGGTCAGCCGCAGAACCTGACCAGCGTCATCGTCAAATACGACGGCGCCAACTGGAAGGACGAAAACGGCGGCAACCGCAATGCCGAAATGACATTCACGCTCCCCGATCGCGACGTCTTCGCCATCGACGCCAACGCCAATCCGCCCCGCGCCGTCACCGGCCCCGCAGGCGTCTTCGCCCACGTCGGCACCACGCTCTTCAACATGATCGTCAACCCCGCCAACGGCAAGGTGTACGTCTCCAATCTCGAATCCAACAACATGCAGCGCTTCGAAGGCGCCAACCACTTCGCCGGCGCCACCACCAAGCCCGATCCCTCCGTCCGCGGCAAGATCGCCTTCAGCCGCATCACCGTGCTCGACAACGCCGGCAACGTCACGCCGCGCCACCTGAACAAGCACATCAACTACGCCAACTGCTGCGCCGCGAACCCAATCGAAAACGCAACCAGCGTGGCCTTCCCCGTCGACATGCAGATCTCGGCCAACGGCCAGACGCTCTACGTCGCCGCCATCGGCTCCAGCAAAGTCGCCGTCTACAACACCGCCCAATTGGAAAGCGATACCTTCGTTCCCAACACCGCCAACCAGATCACCGTCAGCGGCGGCGGCCCCTCCGGCCTCGCCCTCGACGAATCGGCCAACCGCCTCTACGTGCTGACCCGCTTCGATAATTCCATCAAAATCGTCAACACGCAAACCAAAGCAGAGATCGGCCGCGCGTCGATGTTCAACCCCGAACCGGCCCACATCGTCAACGGCCGCCGCTTCCTCTACGACGCCTCCTTCAGCTCCAGCCACGGCGACTCGGCCTGCTTCAGCTGCCACATCTACGGCGATACCGACCACCTCGCCTGGGACCTCGGCGACCCCGACCAGCCCAACGCTCCCGACCCCAACGTCAAGCAGAACACCTCGCCCCGCTTCGGCTTCGGGTCCATGAAGGGTGTTATGGCCACGCAAAGCCTCCGCGGTATGGACAACATGGGCCCCATGCACTGGCGCGGCGATCGCACCGGCGGCTACGCCGAACCGAACGCCCAGCCAAACTCGGGCGCCTTCAACGAGACGCTCGCGTTCAAGGCATTCAACGTCGCCTTCCCCGGCCTCCTCGGCCGCGACAGTCAAATCCCAGCCACCGACATGGATAAGTTCACCAAATTCATCCTCGAGGTGATGTACCCGCCCAACCCCATCCGCAAGCTGGACAACTCGCTCACCCCGCTCCAGCAGGAAGGGTCGAACCTCTACTTCGGCCGCAATACGTTCTTTGATCCCTTCGGCCCCTCGCTCAACTGCAACGCCTGCCACGAGATCAATCGGAACGCCAATGCAGGCCAAACCACGAAGCCCGGTTTCTTCGGTTCCAACAGCCTCACCACCGAAGTCGCCGGCCTCACGCCGCTCAAGAACCCCCACCTCCGCAACGCCTATCAGAAGGTGGGTAAGTTCGGCATTCCCTTCTCGCCGGTGTGGTTGAACGGTCCGCGTTTCGGCGTCCAACAAGGCGAACAAATCCGCGGCTTCGGCTTCCTCCACGACGGTAGCTTCGACATGATGTCCAACTTCTTCTTCGCCGCCAACTTCGGCACGGGAGAGGTCCAGCCCATCCTCCCGCCCTTCATCGGCGGCGCCATCAATAATCCCGATGGCATCAAGATGGACGCCACCGGCATCCACGAACGGGACGCCATGGAGGCCTTCGTCTTCGCCATGGATTCCAACTTCGCTCCCATCGTCGGCCAGCAGGTGACAAGGACAGAGGACAACGCCGCGTCCACCAACGCCCGCATCAATCTCCTCCTGGCCCGCGCCAACGCCGACGAGTGCGAGGTCATCGCCTTCAACAGCAAAACCGGTGAAGGCTACCTGTACCGCGGCGGCGTCTTCCTCCGCGACAAGGCCGGCAACCCCGCGTTAACCGACGCGCAACTCCGCGCCCTTGCTGATGACGACACGGCCATCACCTACACCGCCGTGCCGAAGGGCAACGGCGTTCGCATGGCCCTCGATCGAGACGGGAACGGCGTCCGCAACGGCGACCAATAACACGATCCAGTGCGAGCGCCCCGCCTGGGCGCTCGCACTGGCAAACATGTCCGTTCCCCTGAGGCCGCTCCCCCTACACCAAAATCTTCTTCACCACATTCCCATGCACATCCGTCAGCCGGTAGTGCCGCCCCTGAAACTTATGCGTCAGCCGTAAATGGTCAATCCCCAGGCAATGCAAAATCGTCGCATGCAGATCGTGCACATGCATCGGGTCTTCCGTAATGTTGTAGCTGAACTCATCCGTCGCCCCGTGCGTAATGCCCGGCTTAATCCCGCCCCCGGCCATCCACATCGTGTAGCACCGCGGATGATGATCCCGCCCGTATTCGGTCGATGTTAGCGGCCCCTGGCAATACACCGTCCGCCCAAACTCCCCGCCCCAAACCACCAGCGTATCTTCCAACATCCCCCGCTCGGCCAAATCCTGCACCAGCGCCGCTGCCGGCTGATCGGTCGCCCCGCACTGCGTCGGCAACGCCGTCGGCAACGTCCGGTGCTGATCCCACCCGCGGTGGAACAACTGCACAAACCGCACGCCCCGCTCGGCCATCCGCCGCGCCAGCAAACAGTGATACGCGAACGTCCCCGGCTTCCGCGCATCCGGCCCGTACCGGTCCACCACATGCGCCGGTTCCTTCGATAAATCACTCAACTCCGGCACCGACATCTGCATCTTGAACGCCATCTCATACTGCGCAATTCGCGCAGCCACCTCCGGGTCCCCCGTGGCCGCCTGCTGATCCCGATTCATCTCCGCCAACCCATCCAGATAGTGCCGCCGCATATCCCGATCCAGCCCGCCCGGATTGCTCAAATGCAGCACCGGATCCGCCGCCGACCGCAGCTTCACACCCTGATAGCTCGACGGTAAAAACCCGCTCCCCCACACGCGGTCCGCCAGCGGCTGGTCCCCGAGCTTCGACCCCGCCGACGCCATCACGATATACGCCGGCAGATCCTTGTTCTCGCTCCCCAACCCATACGCCAGCCAAGCCCCAATCGACGGCCGCCCGGCCAACTGAAACCCCGTCTGCAAAAACGTGATGCCCGGATCGTGATTGATCTGCTCCGTATGCATCGACTTAATGAAGCAC